>CALGOL010000552.1 GCA_937960755.1 uncultured Azospirillum sp. | reverse complement strand
GCGCAAGCGGGCCCCGGCGCGGCGCAACGCCGCCACCATCCACAAAACTTGCAGGCAGCCGGCAAGCGTTACGCCGGCCGCCAACAGGTATCCGGCGGCTTCGCCGGGCAGGGCGAGGGCGGCCAGAGCGGCGCTCAGCACGCCGAGGTTAAAAATGATTGGCGACGCGGCGAAGGCTGACATCCGGCCTAAGCCGTTCAGCACGGCGCCGCAAAGCGCCACCACCGCCACCGGCGCCAGGTAGGGAAAGGTTAGTCGGCAAAAATCCAGCGCGATTCCGGCGGTTGAGACGTTGTCGTCAAAACCGGGCGCGAGCAGACCGACCAGCGCTGGCATGGCCCATAATCCGACGCTGACCGCCAGGATCGCCACGCCAAGCAATGCGGCTAAGCAATCTTCAGCGAAGCGCAGCGCGGCGAGCCGCCCTTCGGTCGCCAGCAAGCCGGCGAAACGCGGCGCGAAAGCGGCGGAAAGCGCGCCTTCCGCCAACAGTCGGCGGGCGAGATCGGGCAGACGCAACGCGATAAAGTAAGCGTCAGCCGCCGGGCCGGCGCCCAGCAGCGCCGCGGTGACGAGATCGCGGATGAAACCAACGACGCGGCTAAGCCCGGTCAGCCCGCCGACCGTGGTCGCCGCCCGCCACAGACTCAACCGGCCAAGCCCGCCAAAGCGTGCCGGATCGCCAAGCGGAAAGCGTCCAGCGCCGCCACGTCAAGGAAGAACAGCACCTGCAAATTGGCCGCCCCAGACGACAGACGGGCGTCGATATGGACGAACATCACGGTTTCGTCGCGCCCGGCCAACACCTCGTCCAACGCGCCGACGGAGCATTCCGGCACGCCGCCTTCCACCTCTTGGCGGATCATGTTGGAAAAGCTGGCGACGCAACCGTCCAGGATAATGTTGCCGACCTCGCCCAGGGTGTCGCGCAACGCTTCATCGCGTTCGTCCGCCGGCAATTCGCCGGGAATCAGCCGCTGCACCATCGCCAAGCCGGCGGCTTGCGAAAACACCAGCATCGCTTCGCCAGCGAAAGGACCATGAAACGCTTCACGCACCGCAATCACTGGCGAATCGGAATCCACCGCCAGTTCTTCGGCGACGCTCAAACGCTTGACCAGCCGCAAAGACGGCACCGAGAGTTCAACCGGTTCGCCCACCAAATCGGATAGCGCCGCCGCTGGCGGCCCCATGCCGATGTTGAACAGCTCGGCGATAGAGTCGCTGTCGTCTTCAGAAATATCCAAGGAAGCGGTCATGACGCCACCCCGGTTTTTTGAAACAAATCGCGGATCTTGTCGGCGGTGACGGGTTTGGTCAGAAACCAGCAGCCTAAATCCTCCGCCCGCCGCCGCAAGGCGTCCTGCACATTGGCGGTCAGAATGGCGATGGGCAGCATCAAATGCGCTTCACGCAGCTTTTCCGCCAGCGTCAGCCCATCCATGCCCGGCATATTGTAATCCAGAATCGCCAAATTCGGCGTCTGTTCCGCCACCTTGGTCAAGGCGTCGTCGCCGCCTGTCGCGGCCACCACGGTCCATTCAGGTTGCAGCGACTTGATGACGCCGGACACCATGTCCCGGGCCAAGCGACTGTCATCGACGATCAGGACGGTAGTCATGGAAGCGGTATTCCCAAAAAACAGACACGGCGCTATCGGGCGACGGAGTACAACACGACGGCTCGGCGGGCAAGCTTTGGATATGATTTTATATAAATTATACCAAACTGTCCGATTGAGCACACCGATTGTTGCGCAATTATTGGACGGAAGATTTGATCCGCGTCAAGAGACGGCCATTTCGGTGCGAATCGCTAGAATACCCGTTCACCGCTAAGCGCTGTCATTAGCGAACCGGTCAAGCCCGTGCGGCGTCGAGCGCCGCCGTCTTCGCCATGCGCAGGAGCGGAAAAAAAAAGCCGCGTCTGCATTGCGCGAGACGCGGCTTTTATGTGACCCGGCGCGGCGACGAATCGCCGACAGCGCCCGCCATCAGCCCTGACGGGCCTTAAAGCGCGGGTTCTGCTTATTGATGACGTAGACGCGGCCCTTACGGCGGATCACGCGGCAGGCCTTGTGGCGCGTCTTCATCGACTTGAGGGAGTTGACGATCTTCATGGGAGGTATTTCCTGGAACAAAATCGGACCGTTTGCGACGGAGCGCGGACCATAAGCGCGACATGTTGAGTTGTCAACCGCGGCGCCGCAATTCCGCCCGCAAAAGGTCGTCGGCGCCGGCGTTTTTTGCTTAACGCCTTGCTTTAGCCCGGCTAAGCGGGGAAATAAAGGCTGACGTCGGCGCCGACTCCGGGGACTTCGCGAGCGCTGTCGACATGGAAAGGACGCACGATGACGGCCATATCCGCCGCTTTTTTTGATTTCGACGACACGCTGATCCATGGCGACAGCCTGCTGACCTTTTTGGAGGAGGCGGCGGGACCTTGGACCGCGCGGCGCGAGATCGGAAGAGCGTCGTGTAGGGAAAGAGTGTAGATCTCGGTGGTC
>CALGOL010000551.1 GCA_937960755.1 uncultured Azospirillum sp. | reverse complement strand
TTGGCTCGCCGGCCGCGCCGCGGCGGCGGCGCGCACCGAAGCGCTGATGGCGGAGTTGCGCGCGCAGCCAACAATGGATATCGCCATGCTGGCGGTGGCGAACCGCCAATTGCGCAGCCTGTCGGCGGTGTAGCGGTTTGACCTGGTCAAGGCGGCGTCTTCGACCGCGCGCCGTCTTGAACCGCGTCACTGCATTCTGGACGTGATCGCATGGACGTGCCAAGACACCCGTCGGCTGGCCGAGACGCTGTCGCGCCTTCGCCAGGCGATTACGCCCGTCCCCGCGCCTGAGGCCCCATCCGTCATGTCCGCCGCCGCCATGTCCGCCGCCGTCAAGACCCGCCTGTTCGTCGACGCCCCCCTGGCCGAAGGGGCGGCGGTCGGCCTCGACCATGAACGCGCCCACTTCCTGCGCCACGTGCTGCGGTTGGAGCCCGGCGACCTTGTCGCCGTCTTCAACGGCCGCGACGGCGAGTGGAGCGCGCGAATCGACGGCTTCGGCAAGGGCTGGTGCTCGCTCACCGCCCTCGACCAGCGCCGGCCGCAGACGCCCAGCCCGGATCTTTGGCTGGCCTTTGCGCCGATCAAGAAAGGCCGCATCGACTTCATCGCCGAAAAAGCGACCGAACTCGGGGTTTCCCGCCTGCTGCCGGTGTTCACCCGCCGCACCGACCCCAACCGGGTCAATGTCGAGCGGCTGGCCGCCAACGCGGTGGAGGCGGCGGAGCAATGCGAACGGCTGGACGCGCCGGAAGTGGCCCAGCCGCAGCGCTTCGATCAGTTGCTCGCCAATTGGCCGGCGGATAGAAAGTTGATATTGCTGGCGGAATCCGGCAAGGCCGAACCGTTGGCGACCGTGGCGGGCCGCCTGCGCGGCGCCAAAGCCGGGCTTTTGGTCGGGCCGGAAGGCGGTTTCGATCAGATGGAGCTTGACGAACTGGCCCGCCATCCATCTTGTGTGGCGGCAGGTTTAGGGCCGCGGGTGCTGCGGGCCGAAACCGCCGTCGTCGCCGCATTGGCCGTTTGGCAAGCGGCGGCGGGGGATTGGACACAAGGAGACGCCGACGTGCGCCCGCCCGATCGTGGGGACGCCGCGACTCTCTCCCTTTAAGCACAGGAGCCGCAATGTCTGCGCCGCCGACCTCAAAAGGTGAGCCGATCACCGACCGCCGCCAGTTAACGGCGTATCTGGAATCGGGCTGCAAGCCGGAAAGCGACTGGCGCATCGGCACCGAGCACGAGAAATTCGCCTATCGTCTGTCCGACCTTCGCCCGCTGCCCTATGACGGACCGGACGGCATCGGCGCGCTGCTGCAAGGGCTCACCCGCTTCGGCTGGACGCCGGTCGAGGAAAACGGCCACGTCATCGCCCTGACCCAAGGCATGGCGAACATCACGCTGGAGCCGGGCGGACAGGTGGAACTGTCCGGCGCGCCGCTGGAAACCATCCATCAGACCTGCTGCGAGTTGCATAACCACTTGCGCCAAGTGAAGACGCTGGGCGGCGAGTTGGGAATCGGCATGATCGGCCTGGGCTATCAGCCGAAATGGGCCTATGACGACATCCCGTGGATGCCCAAGGGCCGCTACGCCATCATGCGCGACTACATGCCGAAGAAAGGCAAGCTGGGGCTGGACATGATGGCCCGCACCTGCACCGTTCAGGTGAACCTGGATTACTCCAGCGAAGCCGACATGGTGAAGAAATTCCGCGTCAGTCTGGCGTTGCAGCCCATCGCCACCGCGCTGTTCGCCAATTCGCCGTTCACCGAAGGCCGGCCCAACGGCTTCCAGTCCTTCCGCAGCCACATTTGGACCGATACCGATCCCGACCGCTGCGGCGACTTGCCCTTCGTTTTTGAAGACGGCTTCGGTTTCGAACGCTACGCCGATCATGCGCTGGACGTGCCGATGTACTTCGTCTACCGCGACGGCAAATACATCGACGCTTCCGGCCAGTCGTTCCGTGACTTCCTCGACGGTCGGCTCCCCGCCTTGCCGGGAGAGGCGCCGCTGATGACCGATTGGACCGACCACCTCACCACCCTGTTCCCCGAAGTCCGGCTGAAGAAATACTTGGAGATGCGCGGCGCCGACGGCGGCCCGTGGCGCCGGCTGTGCGCCCTGCCCGCTTTTTGGACCGGGCTGCTGTACGATCAGACCGCGCTCGACGCCGCTTGGGACTTGGTGAAGGACTGGACGGCGGAGGAACGCGCCGGTTTGCGCGCCTCGGCGCCGAAGCTTGGCCTGCGGGCGCCGTTCCGCGGCCGGACGCTGCGGGAAGTGGCGGCCGAAGCGCTGGACATCTCCCGCGCCGGCCTCGCCAAGCGCAATCGGCGCGACAATTGGGGCGACGACGAAAGCCATTTCCTCGACACGCTTTACGCCATCGTCGGCGCCGGCCGCAGCCCGGCCGACGAGTTGCTGGCGCGTTTCCATGGCGAGTGGGGCGGATCAGTGGACAAAGTGTTCGAAGAATACGCCTACTGAGCCGCAGCGCTGCTAGGATCGAAACGACTTAATCACCCTGCCCCTCTGGAGCTACGGCATTCACACATCTTTTGCGCCCTTGATTTTCCTATCTTTTTTCTCGTCACCCCGGCGAAGGCCGGGGTCCACCTCATCAGCTAAGTTGTTGAAAAGGTGGATTCCGGCCTTCGCCGGAATGACGAAAAAAGGGCGAGATGCTGAGATGTGTGAACGCCGTGGCCCCAGGGGGGAGAGGGGCTCCGCAAAAAAAAGCGCCCCATGATGACCGGATTGGACATACGCCCCGTTCTTTACGTTATCGGCGCGCTGGTGTCGGTGATCGCCGTCGCTATGCTGCTGCCGATGGCGACGGACATCTACTATGGCAACGCCGATTGGCAGGTGTTCGCCGCCGCGTCGGCGATCACCTTGTTCTTCGGCGTCTTGCTGATGCTGACCAACCGGGTCGAGCAATTGACCTTGTCGCTACGGCAAACCTTTATCCTCACGACCTTGTCTTGGGTGGTGATCTGCGCGTTTTCAGCCGCGCCCTTCATGGTGTCGAGCCTGAAGCTGTCCCCGGCCGACGCCTATTTTGAAGCGATGTCGGGCCTGACCACCACCGGCTCCACCGTCATTTCCGGGCTGGATAATCTGGCGCCGGGTCTGCTGCTGTGGCGCTCCATCCTCAACTGCTTGGGCGGCGTCGGCATCATCGCGCTGGGCATCGCCATTCTGCCGTTCCTGCGGGTCGGCGGCATGCAGCTTTTCCGCTCCGAATCCTCCGACCGCTCGGATAAGGTGACGCCGCGCGCCAGCGACCTGGCGATTGAACTGCTGTGGGTTTACTTCATGCTGACGGCGGCTTGCGCCGTCTGTCTGTCGTTTGCCGGCATGTCGACTTTCGATGCGATCAACAACGCTATGGCGACCATCGCCACCGGCGGCTTTTCCACCAGAGACGCTTCCATCGGCGGCTGGAATAATCCGGCGGTGGAATGGGTCATCATTGTTTTCATGACGGCGGGCGGCATTCCGCTGGTGCGTTTCGTCAGCATCACCCACGGCGATTTCACGCCGATCTGGCGGGATAGCCAGGTGCGCTGGTTCGTCGGCTTCATGGCGGTGGCGTCCATTGGCTTGGCGCTGTGGATCAACGACGTCTACGCCGAATCGCCGCATGACGCGCTGCGCCACGCCGCGTTTAACGTGGTGTCCATCGTCACCACCACCGGCTTCGCGTCCACCGACTACAGCGTTTGGGGTCATCTGCCGGTGGTGGCGTTTTTGATTCTCACCATGGTCGGCGGCTGCACCGGGTCGACGTCCGGCGGCATCAAGATCTTCCGTTTTGAAATCCTCTTCATGGTGCTGCGGGTGCAGATCAACCGCCTGTTCATGCCCCACCGCGTCGTGCCGTTGAGCTACAACAATAAGCAGGTGGACGCCGACGCCATGGTGTCGGTGATGAGCTTCGGATTTGTCTACATCGCGTCTATTTTTATTGTCGCGCTTGGTCTCGGCGCGTTCGGCCTTGATTTGGTCACCTCGGTTTCCGGCGCCGCCACGGCGTTGGGCAACGTCGGCCCCGGTTTGGGCGCGGTGATTGGTCCCGCCGGCAACTTCGCCACCCTGCCGGACGGCGCGAAATGGGTGCTGTCGGCGGCGATGCTGTTGGGCCGGCTGGAGTTTTTCACCGTACTGGTCTTGCTGAACCGGGCGTTCTGGCGTCAGTAAGCAAGCGAAGCATTGCGACGGCGCTTCGCGTTCGCAAAAAATACCTATTACGTTTTTGTTACGCCCCAAGCAGGCGAAGCAACCGCTTTCCATATTTCTAACGCTTATTTACTGCTTATCCGCGAGCCCTTGCCGCGTTCCCGCTCTGTGCCAATTCGTCCTGGCAATAGTATTGCCAGTCTTAGACTCCGAACTTTTGTCTGCGAAAGTCCGCCACCCCAGGAACGGCCGCTTGTTGCTTTTTGCATCCAGCCCCCGGCAAGCCATTGCCGCGCCCGTCAAACGCTCACACCTCCATTGTCAGCCCAGCAAATCATAGAAAATGGGACGGGGGTAAGGAATGACGGCGGAACGGGCGTTGGCGCGGGTGGCGCTGGACGATAAATACGCGGCCGAAGCCGGTCGGGTGTATCTCAACGGCACGCAAGCGCTGGTGAAGCTGCCGATGCTGCAACGCCGCCGCGACGAAGCGGCGGGGCTCAACACCGCTTGCTTCATCTCTGGATATCGCGGCTCGCCCTTGGGCGCGCTGGATCAACGGCTGTGGGAGGCCAAACCCTTCCTTGAGCGAAACCACATCCGCTTTCAACCCGGCGTGAACGAGGAGTTAGGCGCCACCGCCGTGTGGGGCAGCCAGCAAACCAATCTGTTCCCCGGCGCCCGCTACGACGGCGTCTTCGCCATGTGGTACGGCAAGGGGCCGGGGGTGGACCGGGCCGGAGACGTCTTCAAGCACGCCAATTTCGCCGGAACCTCGAAACACGGCGGCGTCCTGGTGCTGGCGGGCGACGACCATAACTGTAAATCCTCCACCGTGCCGCACCAGTCGGAACACGCCTTTGTTCATGCGATGATTCCGGTGCTTAACCCCGCCAATGTGCAGGAAATCCTCGATTACGGCCTGATCGGCTGGGCGATGAGCCGGTTTTCCGGCTGCTGGATCGCCATGAAGACCATCGCCGACACGGTGGACAGTTCGGCTTCCGTCACCATCGCGCCGGAACGGCTGCAACTGGTCACGCCGGATTTCGCCATGCCGGACGGCGGCCTGCATATCCGCTGGCCCGACCCGCCGCTGGTCCAAGAACATCGGCTGATGAAGCATAAGCTTTACGCCGCTTTGGCCTTCGCCCGCGCCAACCGGCTGGACCGGGTGGTCTTGGAAAGCCCCCGTCCAAGACTGGGCGTCGTCACCACCGGCAAATCCTATCTCGACGTCCGTCAAGCCTTGGACGAGTTGGGGCTGTCCGACGCGCGCGCCGCCGATCTAGGGCTGACGATTTATAAGGTCGGCATGCCCTGGCCGCTGGAGCGCGACGGCGCCCGCCATTTCGCCGAAGGGCTGGAGGAAATCGTCGTCGTTGAAGAAAAGCGCGCGATTATTGAAAACCAACTCAAAGAGCAGCTTTACAACTGGCGGGCCGAAGTGCGCCCGCGCGTGGTCGGCAAGTTCGACGAGAATCTGGATTGGATTCTGCCGTCGGCCGGCGAGTTGACCCCGGCGCAAATCGCCGTGGTGATCGGCCGCCGCCTGCTGCGCCTGACCGACGCCCCCGACATCGCCGAACGGGTGGACTACCTCGACCGCAAAGAGCGGATCAAGGCGGTCAAAGGCCGGGCCGAACGCCGCCCGACCTTCTGTTCCGGTTGTCCGCACAACACCTCCACCATCGTTCCTGAAGGCAGCCGCGCGCTGGCCGGCATCGGCTGCCACTACATGGCGACATGGCTCGACCGCCGCACCGACACCTTCAGCCAGATGGGCGGCGAAGGCGTCGCCTGGGTGGGGCAAGCGCCGTTCACCGACGAGGCGCACGTCTTCGCCAATCTCGGCGACGGCACCTATTATCATTCCGGCCTGCTGGCGATAAGGCAGGCTATCGCCGCCAAGGTCAACATCACCTACAAGCTGCTGTTTAACGACGCCGTCGCCATGACCGGCGGCCAGCCGGTGGACGGAACCTTGACCGTGCCGGGGCTGATCGCCCAATTGCAGGCCGAAGGGGTGGGCCGCGTCGTCGTCGTCACCGACGAGCCCGACAAATACCCGCTCGGCGCTCTGCCCCGCGGGGTTCCCGTTCATCATCGCGACGAACTCGACAAGGTGCAGCGGGAAATGCGCCAGTGGGGCGGCGTCAGCGCGCTGGTCTATGACCAGACCTGCGCCACCGAAAAGCGCCGCCGCCGCAAGCGCGGCAAGCTGGCTGATCCGGCGGTGCGGGCGGTGGTCAATGAATTGGTGTGCGAAGGCTGCGGCGACTGCTCGAAACAATCGAGCTGCGTGTCGGTGGTCCCCAGCGACACCGAATGGGGCCGCAAGCGCCAGATCGACCAATCCTCGTGCAACAAAGACTTGTCGTGCCTGAAAGGCTTTTGCCCGTCCTTCGTCACCGTGGAGGGCGGCCGGCTGAAAAAACCCAAAACAACGGCAAGCGATAGCCCCGACGTCAACCGCCTGCCCGCTCCTCTCCTGCCCGACCTCGATCAACGGCCGTGGAGCGTTTACGTCACCGGCGTCGGCGGGGCCGGCGTCATCACCATCGGCGCGGTGCTGGGCATGGCGGCGCATTTGGAAGGTTTAGGGGTCGGCGTGCTCGACATGGCCGGGCTAGCGCAAAAGGGCGGCGCCGTCGCCAGCCATTTGCGCTTCGCCAGATCCCCCGACGACATCCACGCCGTGCGCATCGCCGCGGGCGGCGCCGACGCCGTGCT
>CALGOL010000550.1 GCA_937960755.1 uncultured Azospirillum sp. | reverse complement strand
GGGCGCTGGAGGACGCCGGCGCTCGGGCGCGAGCTTTGACGTGGCCGACGCCGTTTTGGCGCGAGGCGGCGTCGTAGCCCGCCTCGCGGCCTTGTGATTTGCAACGCCGCGCAAATCGGCGCATCCCCGTCTTGGCGGCGGGTTATTCCGCGCCATGTCAATTCCGCGCCGCAACTGGGGAATAAGAGGCCATGAATCCGTTGTCCAATCTTCGCGTCGGAACGCGGGTCGCCGTCGGCTTCGGCGCGTTGCTGCTGCTGGCGCTGGCGGCGTCGGGGGCGTCGCTCTTGGGGCTGAACGACGTCGGCGGCGCGACCGGCAGGCTGGAGCGCATCGGACGCACCGCGGCGGCGACGCAGGAAATCCGCGCCGACGCGCTGATCTTGCGCCAGTTGGCGGCCGACTACGCCGCCAAAGGCGACGCGGCGCTGATCGCCCGCATCGCCGAGGTGCGGCGCGAAGTGGCGGAAGATCTCGATGCGGTGCAAAAACGCGAGGACGACCCGGCCCGCTTGGCGGCGTTGAACGACTTGCGCAAGCTGACGACGGATTACGCTTCGGCGGTCGACGCCATCATCGAGCGCCGCCGGCAGCGCGACGCCGCGGTGAACGCCGACTTGACGCCAGCCGGCGCCGTGGCGGTGGACAAGCTGGCCGCCCTGCTGGTGGCGGCGACGGAGGACGGTGACGGCGTGGCGGCCGGTTTGGCCGGCTACGCCCAGCAAGAATTGCTGCTCGCCCGTCTGGCCGCCGCGCATTTCCTCGAACAGCCGAGCGAAGCCTTGGCGGCGGAAGTGCGCAAACGCCTGGGCGCGTCGCAAAACACCAGCAACGCCCTGCAAAAGCAATTGCAGAACGACGCTTGGCGCGCGCTCATCAACGATTCGCTGAAAGCGTCGCAAAGCTACGCCAAAGCGTTCGACACAGTGGCCGCGGCCTCCCTCGACCTTGAGCGTTTGCGCGCCGAGCGGCTGGACCGCGTCGGCGCGGCGGTCGGCCAAGCGGTGGAAGGGCTGCTGAAGTCGGCGCTGGCTTCCCTCGACCAGCTTTCCGAGCATTCCGTCGCGACCGCAAACTCAGCGCAGAAAGCCGGTACGCTGTTGACGGCGGCCGCCCTGCTGCTGGGCGTCGTGCTGGCGCTGCTGATCGGCCGCAGCGTGGCGGGACCGGTGCGCGGCATCACCCAAGCCATGGGCAAGGTGGCGGCGGGCGACCTCGCCGCGCCGATTCCCTCGCTGGGCGAGCGCAGCGAAATCGGCGACATGGCGGCGGCGTTGGAGGTGTTCAAGCGCAACGCCGCGGAAAACGCCCGCCTGCAACAGGCGCAAGAGGCGACCAAACGCGAGGCGGAGGCCGAACGCCGCCGCGTGATGAACGAATTGGCCGATGGTTTCGAGCGGGCGGTTAAGAGCTTGGCCGACGATTTGTGCCGGGCGTCGGCCGACATGGTGCAGACTGCGCGGTCGCTGTCCGGGCTGGCGGAGCAGACGACGCGCCAAAGCGCCGACACCGCCCAAGCCTCCCAAGCCGCCGCCGGCAATGTCGAAGCGGTGGCGGCGGCGAGCGAGGAGCTTTCCGCCTCCATCAGCGAAATCGCTCGTCAGACCGATAATTCCCGCACCATCGCGCAGCAAGCGACCCAGCAGGCCGCCGCCACCAGCCATCTGGTGGACGGGCTGCAATCCGCCAGCGCCCGCATCGGCGAGGTGGTCAATCTCATTCAAGACATCGCCGGTCAAACCAACTTGCTGGCGCTCAACGCCACCATCGAAGCGGCGCGCGCCGGCGAGGCCGGCAAGGGCTTCGCCGTGGTGGCGGGGGAAGTCAAGCACCTCGCCAATCAAACCGCCAAGGCGACCGAAGACATCACCCAGCAGATCGAGTCGGTGCAAAACGTGGCGCGGGAGACCGCTTCCGCCATCGCCAGCATCGGCGACACCATTTCCCGCATGGGGGAAATCGCCACCGCGGTGGCGGCGGCGGTGGAGGAGCAGTCGGCGGCGACCGGCGAAATCGGCCGCAACGCCGGGGAAGCGGCGTTGGGCGCGGCCTCCGTCTCCCGCAATATCGACGAAATCAGCGACGCCGCCGGGCAAACCGCGTCGGCCGCCGGCGCGGTTGGGGGCGCCGCGCAAAAGCTGGTGGGCGAAGCCGATCAATTGTCGAAAGAAGTAAAGGCGTTTCTGGCGCGGGTGCGTTCATAACGCCGGTCTTGAACGCTTATCACCGGTTTGTCGGCGCTCACATTCAGTTTGGCCGTATAATCAGTGATCGTCATTCCCGCGAAGGCGGGAATCCATCTGCTCGAAAGAGTTGCCCATACGGTGGATTCCCGCCTTCGCGGGAATGACGGATGTGGTTAAATAGTATATTGATTTTAATGCTATTTATTGAGCACAGCCTTAAAAACCTGATCCGCGACGCAAGGGGAAGACGACGATGCGCAAGTTCTGGGCGGCGGCGACGCTGGCGTTCTTCGTGTTGCTGGCGGGCTTTCCCGCCGCCGCCGCTCCCTTCGACAGTTTGCGCAACGACGCCGCCGCCTATCTCGACGGGCTGCGCAAGGCCGCTCCGCCCGACCCCAAGGGCGACGCCCGCAAACTGGCGGCGCGCAAGGCCGAACAGGACGGCGACGCGGCGCTGAAAGCCGGCGACGCCGCCAAGGCGATCACGCTGTTTGAACAGGCGCTCGGACTGGGCGGACCGGTGTTCAACCCGGCGCTCAAGCTGTCGCAAGCCTGGGGCGCCCGTCAGCCGCCGTCCACTGAGCGCGCCTTGCAGGCGGCCTATATCGCGGTGATGAACGCCGCCAACACCGGGGCGACCGGAACCGCGCTGTGGCGGCTGGCCGACATTTACGAATCCGCCGGCAATCTGCGCCTCGCCCGCGCATCACTCAACCAAATCGCCCAGAAAGTCGCCGACGACCCGCAGGGTCCGGCGGCATTGCTGGCGACGCAACGCGACGGCTTGCAGCCGCGCCTGCTGACGGTGCGCCGCGCGCTCGGGCTCGCCGCCTTGAAGGTGCGCGCGGAAGTGGAGGGCGAACGCCCGCGCATCTGCATCGACTTTGACGAACCGTTGGACGTCGGCGGCAAGACGCGGTTTGAGGATTTCGTCTCGCTGACCCCGGCCCCGACGGAAATGATAGCCGACGCCGACGGCGCGGTGTTGTGCCTTGGCGGTTTGACCCATGGCGCGGTGCATCGGCTGACCGTGCGCGAAGGGCTGCCGGGCAAGGACGGCGTGGCGTTGAAAAAGACCTTCACGGCGGACGTGGTGGTTCCCGACCGTCAACCGCGGCTGGAGTTCCGCGGCCAAGCCCGCATCCTGCCCCGCGTCGGGCCGGAGGGCATCCCCTTCGTCGCCGTCAACGTCGACAAGGTGGCGATCCGCATCTACCGCATCAACGACCGCGCCCTGACGCCTTACCTGCGCGAACAGGGGTTTTCCGCCGAGTTGGGGCCGTGGGAGGCCGACCAGCTCGGCGATAATCACGGCGAATTGGTGTGGCGCGGCGGGCTGACCGTGCCGACCGCCCCCAACAAGGAAACCGTTTCCGCCATTCCCTTCGCCCAAGCCGTGCCGAAGCCGCAGCCCGGCGTCTACGCCGTGGTGATCGACGCCGAGGGGGTGGATGAAGCGCTGAAGCCGTGGGGGCTGGCGACGCAATGGGTGCATGTCACCGATCTGGCGCTGACGACGATGAGCGGCGGCGACGGGTTGAACGTTTTCGTCCGCGCGCTGTCCGACGCCAAGCCCTTGCCCAAGACCACCTTGACCCTGGTGGCGCGCAATAATCAGGAATTGGCCCGCGCCGAAACCGACGCCAGCGGTCGCGCCGCCTTCGCCCCCGGCCTGATGAACGGCGACGGCGGCAAGCGGCCGTTCGCGGTGATGGCCTATCGCGGCGACGACTTCGTCGCGCTCAACCTGACCCAGCCGGCGTTTGATCTGTCCGACCGCGGGGTGAGCGGCCGGCCGCAGCCGGGACCGCTGGACGCCTTCTTGTACCTTGACCGCGGGCTGTACCGGCAGGGGGAAACCGTCAATCTGTCGGCGCTATTGCGCGACGACCGCACCCAAGGGGTGGACGACTTCCCGCTCACCATCAAAGTTTATCGCCCCAGCGGCACCGAGTATCTGTCGAAAACCGTGACCACCAAGGACGGCGGCGGCGCGGTGCTGGCGGTTCCTTTGTCCGCCACCGCGCCCTTGGGCGGCTGGCGGGTCGCCGCCTTCGCCGACCCCAACCGGCCGCCGGTGGGCTCCGCCAAGTTCACCGTCGATGATTTCGTGCCGGAGCGGCTGGCGCTGGAGTTGGAGCCCTCCGCCCCGTGGATTGGCGCCGGTAATGGCGACAACGACTCTGGGGGGGGCGACGTGTTCGAGGTGACGGCCCGCGGCCGCTTCCTCTACGGCGCCCCCGCGGCCAATCTGCCGGGAACCGCCGATATGCGGCTGGAGGCGGACCCGGCCCCCTTCCCCGGCTTCGCCGACTACGCCTTCGGCTTGCCGGGGGAAAGCTGGCCGGGCGACATGACGCCAGTGGATTTCGGGGAAACCGATGAAAACGGGGTCGCCACGCTGCCGATTGAATTAAGCTGGCTGCCCGACGTCACCACGCCGTTGCGCGTCCGGCTGTTCGCCGCCTTGTCGGAGCCGGGGGGCCGCCCGACCAAGGCGGCGCTGACCATTCCGGTGCGCCGCTTCACAGCACAACCCGGCGTGCGCCTGTCGGAAGGCGGATCGCGGGTCAAGGACGGCGCGCCGCTGCGCTTTGACCTCGTCGCCTTGGGGCGCGACGGCAAGCCCTTGGCGCGCAAAGTCAATTGGCGGCTGGTGCGCGAGCGCGCCGAGTTCCAATGGTTCTTTGAAGAAGGCCGCTACCGCTATCGTTCGGTGCGCCATGACGAAACCGTGGCGGAAGGCAAGATTGACGTCGCCGCCGAGGCGCCGGCGACGCTGGAGGCTCCCGCCCCCCTGCCCGGCCGCTATCGGCTGGAGGCGATGGATGACGACGGCGGCGCGTCCGCCAAGCGCTTCACCGTGGGCTGGGAGCCGCCGGACGACCCGGCCGACACCCCCGACGCGCTGGAGATCACCGCCGACAAGCCGGCCTATCGTTCCGGCGAAACCGCCAAGCTGCGCATCACGCCGCCCTTCGCCGGGCAAATGCTGCTCACCGTCGCCACCGACCGGCTGCATTTGGTCAAGACCATGGAAGTCCCAGCCGAGGGGCTGACGGTGGAATTGCCGGTGGACGCCGCCGCCTGGGGGCCGGGGGCCTACGCCACCGCCGTGGTCTACCGCCCGCCGCAATTAGGGACAGACCGCAAGCCGGTGCGCGCCCTTGGCCTCGTCTGGCTTGGCGTCGATCCGGCGGAACGCACGCTGAAAGTCGCCCTTGACGCCCCCGCCGTGGCGCGACCGGGCGGGCCGCAAAGCCTGACGCTGACCGCGCTTGACGAGGCCGGCAAGCCGCCGGCCGAGCCGGTGCACGTCACCCTGGCGGCGGTGGATGAGGGCATTTTGCGGCTGACCCGCTTCCAGTCCCCCGATCCGGGGCGGCATTTCTTCGGCAAGCGGGCGCTGGGGGTGGACGTCCGCGACGATTACGGCCGACTGATCCAACCGTTTGACGGCGTCATGCCGACCTTGCGCCAGGGCGGCGACGCCAGCGGGGCCGGTTTGCCGGCGATTCCCTTCCAACTGGTTTCGCTGTTCCAAGGGCCGGTGAAGCTGGACGCCGCCGGCAAGGCGACGCTGACCTTCGACCTGCCCGACTTCAACGGCGAATTGCGGCTGATGGCGGTGGCCTATTCCGCCGCCCGCGTCGGCTCGGCCTCGCAGCCGATGACCGTGCGGGCGCCCTTGACGGCGGAAGCCTATTTGCCGCGCTTCCTCGCCCCCGGCGATCAAGCCCAAGGCATGGCGACGCTGCACAACGTCGACGGCGCCGCCGGACGCTATAAGGCCAGCGTCGCCGCCACCGGCGCGCTGGCGCTGGAAGGGGCCGCGACCCGCGAGGTGGATTTGAAGGCCGGCGAGCGGCTATCGTTCGCCCTGCCGCTGAAAGGCGGCGAGACCGACGGCGTCGGTGAACTTGTCCTGACGGTGACGGGACCGGACGGTTTCCGCACCGAGCGGCGCTACGGGCTGACGGTGCGTTCGCCGCGGCCGATTGAACACAAGCTGTCCGTCGCCAAACTGGCGCCGGGGGAAGAGTTGCGCCTGTCGTCCGCCGATCTCGCCGGCTTGCGCCCCGACAGCGCCAGCCTGACCGCCAGTTTCGGCACGGTCCCGCCGTTCGATCTCGCCGGGATCATGAAGGCGCTCTACCGTTACCCCTACGGCTGCGTCGAGCAGACCACCAGCATCGCCATGTCGCAACTGCTGTGGGAGCGGCTGGAGAAGGCGGCGGGCGTCGCCGCGCCGGACAAGAACGCCGCCGACCGGGCGCAAAAAGCGATTTCCAACCTGCTGGACCGCCAGCGGTCGGACGGCGGCTTCTCCCGCTGGGGGGGCGCCGATTACGAGCCGGACTACTGGCTGAGCGCCTACGTGGCGGAGTTTTTGACGCGGGCGCGGCAAGCCGGGCGCTTCGTCCCCGATGGGCCGCTGAAAGAACTGCTGAGCTTCCTGGAGCGGCACGCGGTGGACGGCGGAACGGAAGACGCCGCACTCGCCAGCCGCGCCTACGCGCTCTACGCCCTGACCCTGTCCGGGACCGCCACCGCCAGCCCGGTGCGCTACTATCACGACGCTTTCCTCGACCGGCTGCCGTCGCCGTTGGCGAAGGCGCAAATCGCCGCGGCGCTGGCCGCCTTCGGCGATCGGAGCCGAGCGGAGCACGCCTTCAACGCCGCGGTCGCCGACGCGACGCGCAAACCGGACATCCGCGATTTCGGCTCGACG
>CALGOL010000549.1 GCA_937960755.1 uncultured Azospirillum sp. | reverse complement strand
GTCGCGCGCGCGGCGATCGGACGAACCGCTCCTCGCCGACGCCGGGGCGTTGGTCAAGGGCGAATGGGTGGACGCCGACGGCGCCGGCCTGCTTCTGCACCCCGATCCGGACGCGCCCGGTTGTCTCATCCGCTGGCGCTACGCCGAACGATTGCTGACAGACAACGCCGCCTTGCAGAGCGAGGAGATCCCGGCGTTGCGGGAACGCATCGTTGTCCTGGCCCCGCCGATTCCCAAGCAGCCCCCCAGTAAGGAAGCCCTACAGCCGGTTCTTGTCTACCACGTCTTCTGGGGCGCCGACGACCCGGGCGACCCGCACGCTATTCACCGGCTGTTTCATCGCTTCGCCGGCTTCGCCGAAGAAAACGTCGTCATCCGGCAGCCCCGGAGGAACACGCCATGAACGTTTTAGCCCCTTTCCGCTTCGCCCCCATCCATCGCCGGGTCTATTTCCCCGCCTGGGCGGGGTTGGTCAGCCACGACGCGCCGTTCAAAGACGGCCTGTCGGGGGAAATCGATCTTGAGATTGAGGCGATGTCGCCGCTGCTGGTCGGCGGCCGGCGACGCAAACCAACTGAACAACAACCGGGCGAAGTTTGGCCGGTGCAATTGCCCGACGGAACCTACGTCCTTCCCGGCGAAACCTTGCAAGGACTGGCGCGCGCCGCCTTGAGCGTCGCCGCCTTCGGCCGGCTGGGGCCGTGGGTGGAGAAGAAACGTTTCGGTATCCGGGATTTGACCGACGGCGCCAAACCGTTCTATCAGGAGCGGCTGGTAAGGGGCGGGGTGGAAGCCGCTTGGCTGCGCAAGATCGGGGAAGACCAGTACGAGTGGAAGAAATGTGAACTCGACCGGATTGATTATGCTGAATTAACCCGTTTATCCGGAAAACAGGCTGCGATCTGGAAAAAAAGATCAGACGTCAGGGATCGCTACGGGTGGCTGGCGCCGCGCGACGTCATCCCATCCGCCGGTTCCGGCAGAAAAATCATTTTAACCGGCAATCCAAACGACAAGAAGAAAAAGGAATTCATCTTCTATAACGAACAACCGGCGGAGCCGTTACCGAATTTTAAGGAGAAGTTTCAAGAATTTCTTTCCATTCACCAGCCGGAAGACGGCCGGAAGATCAATCCCAACTGGGAGTTTTTCAAGGATACCGGCTATCCCGGCGAAGGAGCGTTCGAACCAAAACAGAAGGGAGCGTATCCCGGCGGCTGGATGCCGATCTTCTACCTGCCAGACGATAAGGGCGGAATAGACTCCTTCGGGCTGGCATTCATGTTCAAGCTGGCGCACCAGTTCAACACTCACGACATGTTGCGCAATTCCTCCCCCGATCATCTGGACGCCGATGACGGCAAGGTCGACCTGCCGTCGTTGATTTTCGGCGTCAAGGCCGGGGAGAAAGGCGGGCTGAAGCGCCGCGCCGGCTTCGACCTTGCCCGCGCCGTGTTGCCGAAAAACGGTAAGGTCGAGAAGACCACGAAGCCGACCGTGCTGCTCGGCCCCAAGCCCAGCTACTACCCGCTCTACGTCCGTCAGCCGGCGACGACGCCGGAAGGGGAACTGCGAAGGGGCGCGCCCTACGCCACCTATACGCCGCTGAACGGGAATAACTATCAGCCGGAACATAAGCAGCCGGAACTGGCGGGGGTGAAGATCTGGCCCGCCGCGTCCGGCGACGCTTGCAATTTTCCCAATCTGCCGACCGCCGATGAAGCGAACAATAAGGTCAAGTTGCATCTGCACGCCTTGCCCAAGGGGACAAAGTTCACAACGACCCTGCGCTTTCACAATCTGCGGCCGATGGAGCTGGGAGCGGTGCTGTGGGCGCTGACCTGCGGCGACAGTCAAGCGCTCAACGGCGGCGACAGCCGGCTGCGGCTACGCATCGGCATGGGCAAACCCTATGGGCTGGGGGCGGCGCGGATGAAGGTGACGGCGTCGCACATCGCGCCCAACGACCCGCAAGCAAAGCCGCCGAGCTTGGAAGGAGTCGTCGACGCTTTCACCACGCACATGGACAAGGTCTACAAGGAATGGAGCGGTGGAGCCGGCTGGACGGATTCAGTGCAGGTCAAGGCGCTGCTGAAGGCCGCCGACCCGGCGCAGAATCCTGCCGGCGGTCTGAAATACATGGATTTGGGTAAGCCGAACGACAGCGGAACCTACGTCGGCGAACGCAAGGCGTCGCACTTTCTGATCCCTTACGCCGGGCGGACGCATGAGTTGCCGACGCCAAAACCGTCCACGGCAGGCGCATCAGCCGGCCGGCCGGCCGCTTCTGCCCGACCGGCTCCGCCCGTCGCCCCGTTCGCCGTCGGCAGCCGGGTCCGTGATCGTGACGGAGGGCAAGGCCAGGGAAAAGTCGTCAAGGCGCCCAACGCCGATGGCGAGGTTCGCGTCCGCTTCGACGATGGCAGCGAGTACAGCATCCCCACCGATGAACTGGAGCAAATCCGATGACCGAGCGCCGCATCCTGTTTTGCACCGTCGGCGCCACGCCGCAGGTGGTGACCGAAACCGCTTGGGCGCTGCTGAAGCGCGACCCGCCATGGGTTCCGACGGAAGTGCATGTGGCGACTACCACTTTCGCGCTCGACCGCTGCCGGGAGGCGCTGCAGAGTCCGGCCGGAAAGTTGGCGGGCGTATTCGGCGGCGGGTCGTTCCCCCTCGTCATCCTCCACGTCCCGCGGCGAGGGGGCGGCGACGCGCTGACGCTGCGGCCGGATACGGAGCGGCGCCCCGACACCGACGGCTCGTTGCTACAAGACGTCAATAACGGTGAGGACGCCGCCCACATGGGCGACCTCATCTTACGGTTGATGGCCGGGTTCGCGCGGGACGACGGCAGCGCGGTGCATGTTTCGTTGGCGGGCGGGCGCAAGACCATGTCGGCCCATGCGCTGCTGGCGATGACGCTGGTCGGTCGGCCGCAGGATGAAGCCTCTCATGTCCTGGTCAGCCCGCAGGATTTCGAGGACCATCGGGATTTCTGGCACCCGGATCAGGGCGGGCTGATCGCGGACAAGCGGAACCAAAACCAAATCGATCCGCGGAACGCCGTGGTGTCGCTGGTGACCACCCCGACGCCATTGATGCGTTATGAGGCGAAAAAAGCGGATCGCTTGGAAGCGCTGCGGCTTGCCGACGTGGTTTCCGATATCAACGCGGCCGCACAGTTCCGCCTCGCCCCGTCATTGACCCTTGATCCGACCCGCAATACGGTCGCCGCCGGCGGTCGTGTGGTCGAACTCAGCCCCAAACACTTCGCCATATACCGTCTGTATGCTGCGGCGTTGAAAAACGGATGGCGCGGCGTCGGGGATACGGACGATTGCAGGCTGTCGAATTCCGCCGTCGCCAATGGCGTCACCCCGTCCGGTATGCTGATACGCGATGTCTTGACGGAATATTTTGGAGAAGCCGGCGACGTACGCGGAAGATTTGAGGATCACGTGTCATGGAAAAGAGACGTATTAAATAAAAATAACGATGCGGATAGAACTGACGGCGTCAAAGATAAAATAGGATCCAACACAAAACTGAACGAAGAACTTATCAAGCAATTTGGAATAACCTTGGGGAGTCTATTAAAAATCCATGGCGACAGAAAAAATTTCGGCATCAATCCCAATTTTATCCCGCCGGAAGCGATCAAAATCGTTGGGGACGATTGACGCCCCGGCCTTCTACTGCCCCGCCAACGCCTTATAGGCGTCGCAGACCCGCGGCAGGTCGGTCGACGCATCAAACAGGGCGTCGGCGCCGTCGGCGGCGACGCGGACCTCCACCGTCAGTTTATCCAGCGCGGTCAGCAAATCCCTGGCCAGGGTCGCGGCGTCTTCCCCCAAATTCTTCAGGCGGATGTCGGAATCGGCCGCCGCCGCCCGCGCCCGTTCCAGGGTTTCCTCCAGGGGGCGCCGCAGCGACGCCTCCGTCATCCCCAACGCCCGTTGGCCGGCGCCGAACACCAGCTTGGCGGCTTCGGCCAAGGCAGCGCCGTCGTCCCGACAGGTTTCACGCAAATGGCGGCTGTCAGCCCGCAATATTTTGGTCGCCTGTTCGATCGACAAGCTTTTATTCGCCAGTTCCGCGACCGACCGGCGCACGCCATCCGGGGTGAAATCATTGGGCGCCGGAATGTCGAGAGCGGCGCGCAGCCGCGGCAGATCCTGCGCCAGCCCTGACCAGCGCCCTTCGGCCTGCATCCGCGCCGCGGTTTCCAGCCGTTCCGCGGCGCCGGCGGTTTCCG
>CALGOL010000548.1 GCA_937960755.1 uncultured Azospirillum sp. | reverse complement strand
TTGCTCGAGCGCACCCTCATCTACGCCACCGACATCAACCCGCACGCGCTGCTGTGCGCCCGGCTGGTCGGCCCGGACGCTTGCGCCGTGCGGGCCGGCGTCGGCGCGTTGCTGGGATTTTTGAGCGGGCGGCCCTTGCCGCGGGTATGGGGCTGTTAACAAATATAGCGGATATGCTATCTTGACTTCGGGATGGGTGGTTGAAACCCTCGACGAACTGGTCGATGCGGAATTAGAGGCTCTGCCGGTCGCCGGCTTGGCGCGGCTTCGGCGCATCGTCGAACGCATTCAGGCGTTGGGGCTGGAAAATGTCGGCGAACCGCACGTCAAACATCTGGAAGGCAAGATTTGGGAGATGCGGGCGAAGGCGGCGGACGGGACAGTTCGGGCGGCTTATGTGACCATTGTGGGGCGCCGGGTGGTTATCGTTCACGCCTTCATCAAGAAGTCGCAAAAGACGCCGAAACGGAATCTGGAAATCGCCCGGGCGCGGGCCGCACGGTTGGGGTGATGCGATGACGAAATTCGACGATCTGCATCAGAAATGGATGAAAAACCCGGCGTACGCCGCCGAATATGCGGCGTCGGCCTCGGAATTCGAATTGGGCGAGACGCTGGTGAACGCCAGGGTCGGGCGCAACATGACGCAAAAAGACGTCGCCAGCCGTATGCGCACCACGCAATCGGCGATATCCCGGCTGGAAAGCGGGCGGCAGGACGCCACCATCGCCACCTTGCGCGCCTACGCCGAAGCGACCGGCAATGAACTGGTGATCGAATTTCGTCCCCGCCGCGGCGACGCGGGCGGTGCTGAAAATGAACGGATGGGGGAGACGCCGACATGAACCTGACGCCGCGGGAAAAAGACAAGCTGTTGATATCCATGGCGGCCATGGTGGCGCGCCGCCGGCTGGAGCGGGGCGTTAAGCTCAATCACCCCGAAGCCGTCGCGCTCATCACCGACACGGTGGTGGAAGGGGCGCGGGACGGGCGCTCGGTGGCGGAATTGATGGAAGCCGGCGCCGCGGTGCTGTCCGCCGATCAAGTGATGGACGGCGTGGCGGAGATGATCCACGACGTGCAGGTGGAAGCCACTTTTCCCGACGGCACCAAGCTGGTGACGGTGCATAACCCGATCCGCGGGAGCACGGGCGCACTACAGCCGGGCGAGGTGGAGACGGCTGAGGGCGACATCACGCTCAACGCCGACCGCGAGGCGCTGACGCTGACCGTCGCCAATACCGGCGACCGGCCGATTCAGGTGGGCAGTCACTATCACTTCGCCGAAACCAATCCGGCTTTGGCGTTCGACCGCCTTGCGGCGCGCGGCATGCGTTTGGATATCGCGGCAGGTACGGCCGTACGCTTCGAGCCGGGGCAGAGCCGCGACGTGCGCCTGATCCCGCTGGCGGGCAATCGTACGGTGTACGGCTTCCGTCAGGACGTCATGGGCGCGTTGTAAAGGCGCAATACCCTCTCCCCCCAGGGGAGAGGGCAGGGTGAGGGGGAAACGTTGCGCATCTGCGACTTTTCCCGGTCTGCCGACCGTCCGCCCCCTCACCCGGAGGCTTCGCCTCCACCCTCTCCCCAGGGGGGAGAGGGGGCGCGCGACGAAAAAGCAAAAAGGGGAACAGGGGAATGGCGACGAAAATCACCCGCGCGGCCTATGCCGACATGTACGGCCCCACCGTCGGCGACACGGTGCGGCTGGCCGACACCTGCCTGAAGGTCAAGGTGGAGCAGGACTTCACCATCTACGGCGAAGAGGTCAAATTCGGCGGCGGCAAGGTCATTCGCGACGGCATGGGCCAGTCGCAAATCACCAACGCCGCGGGCGCGATGGACACCGTCATCACCAACGCCCTGATTATCGACCATTGGGGGATCGTCAAGGCCGACGTCGGGCTGAAGGAAGGCCGCATCAAAGCCATCGGCAAGGCGGGCAACCCCGACATTCAACCCGGCGTCACCATCGTCATCGGCCCCGGCACGGAAATCATCGCCGGCGAGGGCAAAATTCTCACTGCCGGCGGCTTCGACACCCACATTCATTTCATCTGCCCGCAGCAGATCGAAGAAGCCTTGATGAGCGGCGTCACCTCGATGCTCGGCGGCGGCACGGGACCGGCGGCGGGGACCAACGCCACCACCTGCACCCCCGGCCCGTGGCATCTGATGCGGATGATCCAGGCCGCCGACGCCTTCCCGGTCAATCTCGGCTTTTCCGGCAAGGGCAACGCGGCGCTGCCTGCCGGGCTCAATGAGATGGTCGAAGCCGGGGCCTGCGCGCTCAAGCTGCATGAGGACTGGGGCACCACCCCGGCCGCCATCGACAACTGCCTGTCCGTCGCCGACGAACAAGACGTGCAGGTGATGATCCACACCGACACGCTGAACGAAAGCGGCTTTGTTGAAGATACGGTGCAGGCGTTCAAGGGCCGCACCATCCACGCCTTCCATACCGAGGGCGCGGGCGGCGGCCACGCGCCGGACATCATCAAGGTGGCGGGTCTGCCCAACGTGCTGCCGTCCAGCACCAACCCGACCCGGCCCTTCACCGTCAACACCATCGACGAGCATCTGGATATGCTGATGGTGTGCCATCACCTCGACGCCTCGATCCCGGAGGATTTGGCTTTCGCCGAAAGCCGCATCCGCAAGGAGACCATCGCCTCGGAGGACATCCTGCACGACATCGGCGCGCTGTCGATGATGTCGTCGGACAGTCAAGCCATGGGCCGGCTGGGGGAAGTCATTTGCCGCACCTGGCAGACGGCGGACAAGATGAAGCGCCAGCGCGGCAGCCTGCCCGGCGACGGGACGGACGCCGACAATTTCCGCGTCAAGCGCTACATCGCCAAATACACCATCAACCCGGCCATTGCCCACGGCGTGTCGAAGCACATCGGCTCGGTCGAAGTCGGCAAGCTGGCGGATCTGGTGTTGTGGTCGCCGGCCTTTTTCGGGGTTAAGCCCGACATGGTGATTAAGGCTGGGTCGATCATCGCCGCGCCGATGGGCGACCCCAACGCCTCCATCCCGACGCCGCAGCCGGTGCATTACCGGCCGATGTTCGCCGCTTTCGGCAAGAGCGTGACCAACTCGGCGTTGGTGTTCGTTTCCCAAGCGGCGATGCGCAACGGCCTGCGCGAGCGCTTAGGCGTGGATAAACAGTTCGTCGCGGTGGAGAACGTGCGCGGCGGCGTCGGCAAGGCGTCGATGATCCACAACGACGCCACCCCCGACATCAAGGTCGATCCTGAAACCTACGCCGTGACGGCGGATGGGGAGCTTTTGGTGTGCGAGCCGGCCTCGTCGCTGCCCATGGCGCAGCGGTACTTCCTGTTTTGATCGCGGGTTTTTAAGGCGGCCGACTTTTCGTCGTCCCCCGTTTGACGTACTGAAGCATCCGTTCCCCGGTTGCGTTGGGAGAATGGCTGACTTTGATGGCGAATGGTGTATAATGCCTTGAAATGAGCCGATAAATCAGCAATTCCGGGGAGTGCGCCATGAGCGAAGCGATCAATAGCGCGATTGACGCGGCGGAAGCCGACGTCGTCGAAGTGGTCGGGCTGTTTGAAAACCGGCACGCCTTCGATTGCGCCGTCGAGGCGCTGCTTACCGCTGGTTTTCCGCGTACGGCGATTTCCGTGCTGGCCAGCCATACGTCGCTGGAAGCCTCCGCCCCCAATCCGGCGGCGCCGCAGGACGACGCCTTGACCGCGCTGGTGGGCGAATTGACCTACGCCTTCCCGCTGGAATCCGCCGGTCTGCTCACCGTGGTGGGCGGACCGATCACCGGAACCATCGGCGCGCTGATGGCCGCCGGCATCGGCAGCATGGCGCTGAAGGAGTATCTTGACGAAGTGACCAGCCATCCCGACACCGACGCCTTCGCCAAGGCGCTGGAAGAGGGCGGCTTGGTGATTTGGGTGCAGGTCGCCGACGAAGCCGAAGAGGCCAAGGCCGGCGACATCCTGACCGCCGAGGGCGCCGTTAACGTTCACCTCAGCCGCCGTATCGAGTAAGCGGCGATTGAGTCTAGACAATAGTACTATATGACTGAAATGTAACGTTTTTTCTCCTTACGCCAATGGCGGCGCGCGCTATTCTGGCCCCTGTCGAAACATCATTCAGGGGGAAACGGCATGCGTAAGCTGATGATCGGCGTGGCGGCGGCGTTGACGATGGCCGCGGCGCCCGCTTTGGCGTTGGAAGTGACGGCGACCAAGACCATTCCGGCCCAGGCCGGCGCGGTGTGGACCGCCATGGGGGATTTCTGCGGCGTCGCCAATTGGCACCCGGCGATTGAAAAATGCGAACTGTCGATGGACAAGAAGCGGGAAGTTCGCACCCTGAGCCTCAAGGGCGGCGGAACCATTGTTGAAAAGCTGGGCGCCCGCGACGCCGAAGCGATGACCTACATTTACGCTCTGATGTCCGGCCCGCTGCCGGTGGCGCAGTATCGCTCGTCAATTTCGGTCGCGCCCACTAAGGACGGCGCGGCCGCGACGGTCACTTGGAAGGGGCGTTTCAACCCGGCCAAGGGCAAGACCGCCAAGGAAGCCAAGGAAACCATCGCGTCGATCTATAAGGCTGGGCTGGACGGCCTGGAAAAGCGCGTGCTGGCGAAGTAATGCCAACGGTCCTAAATGATGACCGTTGGCATTCCGAGCCAAGTGGCGAGGCGGCGGCCCATGCCGCCGAACGCCCTAAATTCTGACGAGTCGGAATTTAGGGCCGCTGGAATAATACCGGTTCGGCGCCGGTCGGTCGGGGCGCGCGTCAGCCTTCGCCCGGCGCCAGCGCCGCGCCTTTAATCTGGGCGAAGGCGGCGTCCCCCGGTTTTAATTCCAGCGCCGCCCATGAACGTCGGGTGACGCGGGACAGCAGGCGCGGGCCGCCGCCGTCTTCGCCCAAGGCGACGACGACGATGATTTGCGCCGAATCCAGCGGCTCAGCGGCGACGATGCGGGCTGGCAAGCGATTCAGGATGGTGGAGACAGCGCCCGACTCCAGGCTCAGCGACACGTCGGCGGCGGCGATGCGCACGCGGCGCTT
>CALGOL010000547.1 GCA_937960755.1 uncultured Azospirillum sp. | reverse complement strand
TCCCGCTTGCCGCTTTTTAGGATGGAAAGTTGTAAATATTCGGTTCTAAGCAGCCTTTGCGCTATGGTTAGGAGGTGCGCCGGCACATCCTCCTTCTCCATGTGGGTTCGCGCCGACTGTTGAGCGTTTTGCAGTTCAGCGGGATTAGACAGGTCGCGCAAGCGTCGCAGGTAAACTTGGCGAGAAGGCTGGCGTTCCGCGGTTTTCTTTCCCGGCTGTTTGCGTCCAAGAAAGCTCCTGCCCCAATTGGGCGCCGCGCGCCATTCCATATCAAAGCGCTCGCCACTATAGCGATAGCCGTAACGGATCACGCAATTGGGCTTTTGATCTTGGGCGTTCTGTTGGTTTTGCGGGGTGAAGCGGGGAAAAAAGGTGGACGGGACGTGGTCTTTTACGCCGGCCCCCGGCACGCGATAAGCGCATCCCGCGGCGAACAGGATGGTTGATTTGCCGGCGGCATTGGCGCCGGCGATAACGGATACGGAATAAGGGAAACGAATAGTTAATCTATCGAGCCCGCGTAAGCCGCTAATACTTATTTCATCCAGATAATCTTTGTAATATGGCTGTTTGGCTTTAAGCGCCATCCAGGTTTCTTCCAATTGCTTTTTCAGCATTCCGGCGCTCCCATGCGAGGCGTTTTGCTGATGGTATTGCAAAAACCAGTTAGGCGAGCAAATGCAAAAGGCGTTTGATGAGTGTTATTCAGCCGTAAAAACAAAAGCGGCGCGTCCGAAACGCGCCGCTCCCGTGATTGATAATGGATGGGACGAGGTTCCAGCCCTTTAAAACGGGCGCCCTCGTCAGCGGGCCAGCCGCGTCATCTCGTCTTTTAAGCGAAGCTTTTGCTTCTTCAAAGCGGCGACGACGGCCGGGTCGGGGTTGGGACGGACGTTTTCGCTATGCAATTCGTCTTCAAGCGCGTGGTGGCGCGCACGCAAGGATTCAATCCGGTCCTTAGAAGCCATTGATGCCCTCCATCGGATGTTATCCGTAAATTACCCGCGGGACCGCAGGATGGGTTATCGTGTTACCGTTTTACTGCGAAAGCAACCACAATCGCCCCGTGGGGTTCGCATAGCTCTGGACGCGGACCGCGGGGCGGTCCATTTCATGTAGTCATGAGCATGCTTTCAAACAACACCCCCCCGCGCATCGCCGTCGGCGTCACCGGGGCCTCCGGCGTGATCTACGGCGTTCGCCTGCTTCAGGTCCTGCGGGAACTGGGGATTGAAACCCATTTAACCATGAGCCGCGCCGCCGAAGTGACGCTGGCGCACGAAACTAACCTCAAAGTCGCCGACGTGCGGGCGCTGGCCTCGTTCTCATACGGAATCAACGACATCGCCGCGCCGGTCGCGTCGGGCAGCTTCCGCTCGCTTGGCATGATCGTCGCTCCTTGCACTGTTCGGACGATGAGCGAGATCGCCACCGGCGTCACCTCCAGCTTGCTGACCCGCGCCGCCGACGTGACGCTGAAGGAGCGGCGGCGGCTGGTGCTGATGGTGCGGGAAACGCCGCTGCACTTAGGGCATCTGCGCACCATGACGGCGTTGGCGGAGATGGGGGCCGTGATTTTCCCCCCCGCGCCGGCGTTCTACGCCGCGCCCGAGACGCTGGACGACATGGTGAACCACACCGTGGGGCGGGCGCTTGACCAGTTCGGCATCGACTCGGGGCTGGTGCGGCGCTGGGGCGAGCCGCCGACAGCGTAACGCCGCCGCCGATACGCCGCCGCCGTAACGCTGATGTCAAAAACGACTCTGGACCTCATACGGCGGTGCGGATAGTTTTTCGCGGCGCAATACGCCTTTCGTACGATAAGGATCCCGGTTCTCCATGCCGCCCATTCGCCATACCGCCATTCGCCGCATGCTCGCCGGAGTAAAGAGTTTCCGCGCCCGCTATTACGAGCGCGATCCCCAAAGCATGCGCCAACTGGTGGAGGAAGGGCAAAAGCCCGACGTGCTGTTCATCGGCTGTTCGGATTCCCGCGTCGATCCCGCGCTTTTGACCTTGGCGGAGCCCGGCGAACTGTTCGTCATCCGCAACGTCGCCAACATGGTGCCGCCCTACGAGCCCGACGAACGGCGGCACGGCACCTCGGCGGCGATTGAATACGCGGTGCGGGTGCTGAAAGTGACGCATATCGTCGTGCTGGGCCACGCTCATTGCGGCGGCGTGCAGGGACTGATCCGGGTCAAGGCGGGGGAAACCCTCGCCGGCGATTTCATCGCGCCTTGGGTCACCATCGCCGAAGCCGCCTGCGCCCAGTTCGTCGACGCCGCGGTGGCGGGGGTTGACGATCCGGCGGAAAAGCAGTCCCGCGCCGCGGCGGTTTATCAACGCATGCTGGAAAGCCCGTTTTCGGTGGAGCGCGCCGCCGTCAAAGTGTCGGTCGACAACCTGCTCACCTTCCCGTGCATCGCCGAATTGTCGCGGCTCGGCCGGCTGAACCTGCATGGCTGGTGGTTCGACCTCGACACCGGCGATTTGTGGACGCTGGATCACGAGCGCGGGGTTTTTGTGCCGGAAAACTGATCCGCCAGCGCCAATATCTATAGATCCAGCCGGTAAAACCGCGTGTCCACCGCCATGCGAGGGAAGGCGGCGGGCAAATCGGCAGGTTCCACCACGGCGAAGCCGTTGCGTTCGTAAAAGCGGTGGGCGGCGCGGAACTTTTCCGTCGTGCCGAGCCACAGTTCCGTTAAGCCGGCGCTGCGGGCATGGTCGAACAGCGCGTCGAGCAGGCTTTGCGCCAAGCCGGAGCCGCGTTGATCGGCGGCGACGAACATCTTGCGGATAACGCCGAGGCCGGCGCCGCCCGGCGCCGCCGATAAGTCCAGCAAAGCGACGCTGCCGACGATGCGCCCGCCGGTTGGCCCGTCATCAATCGCGGCGACCCAAAATTCACCTTTGCCGCGACGATAGAAGCCGTCGATGTCGGCCAAGTCGGGCTGATCCGCCGCCGTCACCGGGATGGCGAATTCTTGCTGCTGGATCGGCAGAATCAGGGCGAACAGGTCGTCGCCCGTCCTCCATGGCCGAATGACCCAGGGGGCGGGGCTTGCGGCGGCGGTCAATGGCGGGTTTCCCCGCCGCCGCAACCGCCGCCGCCCTTCTTGGTCGAGCAACCGCACAACTCCGGCACCGCCACCAC
>CALGOL010000546.1 GCA_937960755.1 uncultured Azospirillum sp. | reverse complement strand
CCGCAGGATGTCCATGAATTGCTCCAGCGCCGCCTCGTAGTCGCCGGCCAGCACATGGCGGGCCGCCAGTTGCCGGCGCGCGTCCGCCACGGTTTGGCAAACCTCGGTCCCGACTTCAATCTGACAGCGCAGGAATTCCGGGTGAACCCGGCCGGGGGCGGCGGCTTGGCAGGCCGCCAGGACCTCTTCCGGCGGACTGACGGCGATGTCGCCGCTCGCCCGGTCCACCAGCAAATATTCTTCTTCTACGCCAAGGGTGAAGGCGGGTTCGCGCATCGGCCGGAGTCTCGTTTGCGGCAAGGATCGGTATCAAGCGAAACATGCTGTTTTTCGCCGTAATTTCCAGCATGCTGGCGCCATAACAAGGAGCGCCCCGATGATTTTGCGCCGTCTATTCCTGATGTTGGTCGTGGCGGCGTCGGTCGCCGCCTGCGGCCCGGTGTACGACACCCAGTATCATTTCACCCCGCCCGCCGACCCCACCGGCCGCCAATTGGCCGGCCAGTGCCGGGTGGTGCAGAACATGTGCAAGCAAAACTGCCAAATGCGCGAGCACGCCTGCCGCGCCGACGCCCGCGCGGAAGGCATGATGGAATATCAGGCCTACGTCGCCGAACGGCGGCGCAAGAACCTGCCGCTCAAGCGCAGCGCCGACAGCTTTATCAGCACTTACGGGTGCGATTCGGATAGTTGCGAGGACGCTTGCGAAGACGATTACCGCGGCTGCTACGTCGAAGCCGGCGGACAGATCCGCGCCCAACGGGTGTGCGTCGCCTTCTGCGACCAGCAACAGCCGGCCGCCAACGCCAAGCCGAAGCCCCAGCCCGCCGCCCAGCAACCGAAGCCCAAGCCGTCCGCCGCGCAAAACACGCAAAGCCAGCAATCCAAGCCCAAGGCGAAGCCTAAGCCCAACCCCGAAGATCGCGACGATGTCGAAGATGAGGATTGAGGCTGGAGGAAGCGGCCCTCACGCCGCCGGCAAACGGGGGTAAATTTCCGCCTGGTAGAGGCCTGGGTCGGCGACGATGGGGGCCAAAGCCGCCCCCAGCACGTCGGCCCAACGCGCGGCGCCAGCCTCGTCGGCGATAAGATCCTGACGCACTTCCAGCAATACGTTCGGCAAGCCGCAGGGCAGCGCATGGGTCTCCACCGTGCCGCCCAGCGTGCCGCGGCCGGAATAGGGCTGGTTGTCGCCGACCGTCACGTCGCCCCTGCTCCGCAGCGCCTCCAACAGCGGCACGGCGACGCGCGGATCGCCGTCCCATAAGATCCCGATCTCCCACGGCCGCTGAAAGCCGCGCATCACAGGCGTGAAGCTGTGCGCCGACAACAACACCGGCGCCGCGACGCCCAAATCGCGCCGGCTTTCCAGCGCCGCCGCCACCGCGGCGTGATAGGGATCGAAAATCTCCCGCAGCCGCGCCATCGCGTCTTCCGCCGACAGATTGCGGTTGGCGGGAATCACCACGTCGTCGCTGATTTCTGGAATAAGCGTCGGATCGTCCTCGCCGCGATTAACGTCGACCACCAGCCGGGAATAGGCCGCCGACACCAGCGGCATGTCGAAACGCCGCGCCAAATGACGGGCCAGCGCCAGCGCGCCGATGTCCCAAGCGATGTGCCGATCAAAATGCGCCGGCTCAAGCCCTAAGCCGTTCAGCCGCGCCGGAACCGCCCGCCCGCCATGGTCGCAGACCACCACGCCGGGACCGCGGCCGTCGGCGTTTTCGATCAAAACCGGGGGCGGATCGTCTGACGACAGCAAAGCGAGGGAGGCGGGCATCGGATTTACGACGGCGGGATTAAAACTGGCGACGGAGACACAGAGATTGCCGCCGCCGCCGCCCGCGGCAAGGGGAAAACGCCGCCGCGGCCGCTTTTCCTCCGTTTAAATTCACGCCGCCGGCTAATGCAGCGCGGCGAAGCCGGAACCGGGGACCTTCTCCAGCAACTGCGCCAGCATCGGCCAGAAAAAATCTTCGCCGGGAAAACCCACGATGCGCCCGACCTCGCGCCCGTCATGCATCAAAACGAAGGTCGGGGCCGCCTTGACCGGGTCAAGCGCCGCCAAATCCAAGGGGCGCTCGGCCCGCATGTCCACCAGCCGCAGCGGCGCCGCCTTGCCTTCATCGGTCTTGGGATACTTCGGCGCGATTTCCCGCTTCCAATAGACGCACCACGGACAGCCGGCGGTCTCAAACATCACCAGTTCGGCCGCGCGCGCCGACCCGGCGCCGCCCAAAAAGGCCGCGCCCAAAATCGCCGCCGCCAAGGAGATCGGAAGAGCGTCGTGTAGGG
>CALGOL010000545.1 GCA_937960755.1 uncultured Azospirillum sp. | reverse complement strand
GTGGCGAGCCGCACCGGCGCGCGGCTGGAAGACCTGACGGCGCTTAACCCGCAACTGCCGGCCGGTCAACGGTTGCCGGCGGGAACGCAAGTTCACCTGCCCTTCCCATGGCCGCAATGACCCGTTTCACGCTCTTACGCTGCGCCGCGGCGACGCTACTGGCGGCCGGCCTCGCCGCCTGCATGCCGAGCAACGAGGTGGCGCCGCTGATCGACGCCAAGCCGGCGGTGAGCATTCCGCTAGGCGCGCAGCGCGACGACGTGCTGGGGCTGCTGGGGCCGCCAGCCCGCGGCCCGCGGGTGGACGCCTATAGCGAATTGGTGGAGTACGTCTACCTCTACCCCTTCCCGGCGGTGAGTGCGGAAACCAAACTGGCGAAGGGCCAGATTCGCACCGAAGTCGCCGACCGGCTGCACCTGTTCTTTGACCGCGGCGGCGTGCTGCGGCGCATGGGGACGCGGGTCGATCCCTATTACCCGTCGTTCATCGCCGCCCCGGCCGACAAAGTCACCATCGCCGCCCGCGCGATCGACGTGGTCGGGCGCCAAATCCCCATCGTCCCCGGCATGGTGGTTCCGGCGGCGACGCCCGAAGCGCCGCCCGCCCTGGGGGAATGAGCGGCCCCCATCAAGCTGGCCCCGCCAAGATGTCCCGCGTCACGCCGGACAGCGCACGCCGGTTCCCCCCAGCCCGCAATAGCCGGCGGGGTTCTTCGACAGATATTGCTGATGATAGGGCTCGGCGTAATAGAACGGCGGGGCCAAGCGAATTTCGGTGGTGATCGCGCCGCGGCCCGCATCCGCCAGCGCCTTGGCGTAAGCGTCGCGCGACGCCAGCGCGGCGGCCAGATGCGCGTCGGAATGGACGTAGATCGTCGAACGGTACTGCGTGCCGACGTCGTTCCCCTGCCGCATGCCTTGGGTGGGGTCGTGGGATTCCCAGAAGATTTTGAACAAACTCGCCAGCGAGACCGCATCCGGGTCGAAGACGACGCGCACGGTTTCGGCGTGGCCGGTGCGGCCGGAGCAAACCTCCTCGTAATCAGGGTTGAGCGTATAGCCGCCCTGATAGCCCACCGCGGTCAGGCGCACGCCGGGCAGGGTCCAGAATTTGCGCTCGGCCCCCCAAAAACAGCCCATGCCGAAGTCGATGACCGCGGTTCCTGCCGGATAAGGCGGCTGAAGCGGCAAACCGAAGACATGATGCGGCTCCGGCGTCGGCATCGGCTGCGGCCGTCCTGGCGGCGCCTGTTCCGGCGTCGGCATTTCAGGAAGTTTGCGGGCGAACCACATGGCGGCGGCTCCTAAGCGATAACGAGGGGACCGATCCTTGATGTCGGTCGCCGCCCGCGGTCCGGCAAGGCCGCGGTTCTCCTCAATCAACCGCCAGCGCCGCCGTCACCCGATCAACCGCGTCGTCCGGGCCGGTCAGCGACAGGCCGACATAGGTTTCCGCCTCCACCGTCAAATCGGCGCCGCCGAGGCGGACGCGCACCGTCTCCACCTCCTGCGAGCCGCCCAGCGCCCAATCGCCGCCAGCGGTTTCCGCCCCCAGCCGGCGCAGGATCACAAAGACGCGCGCCCGCAAGGCGTCGTCGTACTCGTCCCCCAGAATGACGGTCTTCGTCATCTACAGCCCCAAATCCTTGCCGCCGGTGCGCGAGGCCGACGCGATGATGTCTTCCCAGCTTTTACCGCGCTCGCGCAGCCATTCCACCGTCGGCCCCAGCTTGTCGCCATATTTCTTTTCGTTGCGAACGTAGATTTCCGCCAATTCCTTGGCCGGGGTCAGGTTCTTGTACTTCACCCCCAAATCGCGACGCTCGGCATGCAGCGCGCGGGCGATTTGCTCCTGACTTGATCCGGCCAGCCGCATGACTTCGGCTTTGCCGGCCAGCATCTGCACCTCTTCGACATATTGCCGGCGCAAGGCGATGATTTCCGCCGAGCGCGGGGCCTGGGCCTGGGCCTCTTGCGTCGGGGCGGCTTGCGCGTGAGTCGCCTGAACTTGAGCCGCCTGCGCCAGAGCCGGCGCGTTCGCGCTTCCAATCGCCGCCAGGGCGAACAGCAGCAGCG
>CALGOL010000544.1 GCA_937960755.1 uncultured Azospirillum sp. | reverse complement strand
ACGTTTCTCGTCGGTTGGGAATCCCGCGAGTCACTTCAGGCGCGAACCGGTATCATGTGCTGCCGCATCGCCCGAATGATCCGATCTCGCCGCTGTTCGCCGATTTGTGGGCGCCCGTCCGCGTTCCGGCGGCGGACATGATCCACCTGTTCAACCCGTTAGAGCCCGGCCAACTGCGCGGCCTGTCATGGCTCGCGCCAGTCCTCGCCGCGGTGCATGAAATCGACCAGCTTCAAGACGCGGCGCTGATCCGCGCAAAGTTGGCGAACCTCGTCTGCGGTGCGATGACGGACCCGGAGGGCAACGCTGGCGGCATGCCGGGGACCAATACCGGCGGCGTCATGACCGCCGGGTTGGAGCCCGGAACCATCATCACCGGCAAGCCCGGTTTCGGAATTGAGTTCTTCGATCCGAAGGAATCTCAAAACTACGCGCCCTTCGTCAGGTCGCATTTACTCGCCGTCGCGGCGGGGCTGGGCGTGCCTTACGAATTGCTTACGGGCGACCTGTCGAGCGTCAACTATTCGTCGATCCGCGCCGGGCTGGTGGAATTCAAAAAACGCCTCGAACACTGGCAACACAACATCGTCGTCTTCCGGCTGTGCCGCCCGGTCTGGGACCGTTTTATTCGCGCGTCGGTGCTCGCCGGGCATATTGACTTGCTGGCCTATGAGGCGGCCCCCGACGCTTTCCACGCCGTCGATTGGCTCCCCCCGAAATCGCCGTGGGTCGATCCGCTGAAAGACGCCCAAGCCGAAGTTCTGGCCATCAACGCCGGCCTCATGAGCCGCAGCCAAGCCGTGGCGTCGCGCGGGTACGATCCCGAAATCCTTGACGCCGAAATCGCCGCCGACCGCGCCCGCGAACAAAGCATGGGGCTGGCCTTCAGCGCCGCCGCCCCGCCGCCGCAAGGAAGCCCCGAATGACCCATGTCGTCGCCCGCGCGCTGGGTAGCGCCGCCCCCGCCAGCTTCAACCGCGACAAACGCACGGTGGAAGTGGTGGCGTGCAGCGGCTTCGCCCCCGCCGTCCGCCCCGCCCCGGCCCCGGACGGCGCGCATCAACGCTGGATCGAAGAGTTGGACCCGGCGGGCGCCGACCTTTCCCGCTTCATCGGCGGCCCCGTCCTCAAAGACCACAAGCAAACCACCGACGCCACCATCGGCGTCATCGACGCGGCGTCGCTGCGCGGCGGCCAATTGGTCGCGACTGTGCGTTTCGGCGGCAAGCCGGCGGCGACAGAACTGATGGAGGACGTGGCGGCGGGCGTGATCCGCGGCGTCTCCCTTGGCGCGCTTGTGCAGCGCTGGCGCGCCTGCGGCCGTCGCGACGGCTTGGCCGTTTTCCGCGCCGTCGCCTGGACCCCACATGAGCTTTCATTTACCCCGACGCCGGTGGATTCCGGCGCCATCGTCAGGAGCATCACCCGAATGGAACCGGAAGAATTCAAAGTTTGCGACAAATGCGCGACGCCCGCCGGCTGCGCCAAACTGGGCGGTTGCGTGCATGACGCCAACGGCGGCGACAAGCCCGCCAACGCCAGCCCCGCCGCGTCGCTACCTATGCCGGTCGCCTGCGCAGCCAGCTTGCCGGGCGCG
>CALGOL010000543.1 GCA_937960755.1 uncultured Azospirillum sp. | reverse complement strand
GATCTGCCCATGGGCGGTCGAACAGTGCCTTTCCCATGGCGAAATCCAGCGGCTCCGCCGCCGCCGGACCGGCGCTGAGGCCGGCGGCGACGACGACAGCCCCCAGAACGCCGCCGCCCCAAGACGCTAGCCTATTCACACTGTACTTGCTTCGTTGATTTTCATTTCTTTTTTCGTCACCCCGGCGAAGGCCGGGGTCCAGAGCAATTCCGCCAACTTGCCGAGCAGCCTGGATTCCGGCCTTCGCCGGAATGACGAGAAAAGAAAAATCATAGAGCCGTGTGAACGCCTTAGCCGGGCAGGGGAGAGGCTTTTTCCGCATTTCGGCAGTCAACAGCTTACTTCCCAACCTTCGACGGGTCGTCGAGGCTGTCGGAGCCTTCGATCTCGATCTTGACGCCCAGCGCCGCGACCACGGTCTCCAGCGCCTTCTTCTGCTCCACCAGACGGTCGACGCCGGCCTGCACCAGCTTGTTGCCTTCCGCATTGCCGGGGCCGATCATCTGATCGTACGCCATCTTGCCGGAATCGGCGGTGGTCTTAATGGCGGTCATGGCTTGCGAGGTGGCGGCCAGCGCCGCCTTGACCTTGGCGTCGGCTTCCGGCGCCTTGGCGGCGACATAGGCCGACAGCGACGGGCCGGCGACGATCTCGCCATTCACCCGCTTATATTGGCCGGTGTAGACGTTGACCATGCCGAGTTGGTCGTAATAGTGCGAGTTGTGGGTGTTGTCGGAAAAGCAGTCGTGCTCTTCTTCCGGGTCGTGCAAGATCAGGCCCAGCTTCATGCGCTCGCCGGCCAGCTCGCCATAGGACAAGCTGCCGAGACCGGTGAGGATACGGGCGACGCCCTTCTTTTCGCCGGCCTTCATCACTTCGGCGCGGGCCTTGCCCTTGGCGCTCCACGCGTCGACCATTTCTTGCAGGTCGTCGATCAGCAGGCCGGCCGCGGTTTGCAGATACGCCGCGCGGCGGTCGCAATTGCCGTTGGTGCAGTTGGTCTTGGAATAGTCGGTCGCCTTGCGGGCGCCGGCGCCCGGCCCCGTGCCGTTAAGGTCCTGGCCCCACAGCAGGAATTCGATGGCGTGATAGCCGGTGGCGACGTTGGCTTCCGACTTGCCGACTTCATGCAGCTTGTCGGCCAGCAACGTCTTGGTGATCTTCGTCGCGTCGAGGGTCTTGCCGCCGACCTTCACCTTGGGATTGGCGATGACGTTGGCCTTGGCGTAGCGGTTTTCGTCGCCGCCGGCGTAACCCGGATCGACATAATCGATCAGCCCCTCGTCCAGCGGCCAAGCGTTGACCTTGCCTTCCCATTCGTCGACGATCGGGTTGCCGAAACGATAGGCTTCGGTCTGCTGATAGGGAACGCGCGCCGCCAGCCACGCCGCCTTGGCTTTGCCGAGGTTTTCTTCCGTCGGATCGGCCAGCAGCACGTCGATGGCGCCTTTGAGCGCCTGGGCGGTGGTCAGCGAATCCTCAAACGTCGCCTGCGCGATGTCGGCGTAAGTCTTCAGCACGTCCTTAGCTGCGGGCGCGGCCGCCTGGGCGGCGACGGGGAACAACGCGGCGGCGAAAAGGCCGGCGGCAAGCTTCTTCATGGGACGAACGCCTCCGTTAGATGCTTATGCGAATGCAAGTCAGAAAAACTTGCATATGCAAAGCGCGAAGCATTCGCATTGTCAAGAATTAAAGCCGGATTATGGGCAAGGGCTTGGCGCGTACGGGCGGGCGCTGGGGAGGCATGCAGAATCCTCTCGCGGCGCACCGTGTTTTCACGTTATCCATGCGGGCAAGGACGGCGGCGCAAAATCGCGCGCCGCGCTGATGATTTGGTTTTGCGTCGAAGCGAGAGGCGATGATGGCGGTGTCCGACGACGTGAAGAAGAGGTTCGCCGAATACGTCAAGGTGCAGGCGCTGGGCGGCCGCTTCATTGACCGGGCGACCGAACGCAAGATCCTGGAAGACGGGGTGATGCGGTTCGAGTTGACGCTGGACGAGGGCCGGCAAATCATGCTTGGGGTGGCGTCCGACGAAGGTTACGGCTTTGAATCGGAAGCCGACGCGCGCATCAAGGATATCCTCGACGGTTTCGCCGCCGACCGGCGGCGGATCGACAAGCGGGAGTTTTCCAGCGCCGTGGTGTTCTATCGCAAGTTCTGCAACAACGGCGTTTCCGAAGACGACGCCCGCAAGCGGGTTAAGCAGATCATGATCGCTGAAGGGCTGAAGCCCAAGGGCTTCACCCTGCTGGGCGGCAAGCGCTGGTACAATAAGGTGGACGCGGCGTAATACCGTCGGCCCTAAACATTGACTCTCGTCACCCCGGCGAAAGCCGGGGTCCAGAGCAATTCGGATAAGTATCTGAAAAGACTGGATACCGGCCTTC
>CALGOL010000542.1 GCA_937960755.1 uncultured Azospirillum sp. | reverse complement strand
GGACCCGCGGTGGGCGGCCAATCTGGCGGGGATCGCCGCTTTCGCCGACAACCGGACGGAAGAGGCGCTGGCGGCCTTCGACCGCGCCTTGGCGCTGGATCCGGAATTCACCCCGGCGGTGGTCAACCGCGGCGCGGTTCTGGCGGCGGCCGGGCGGCACCGCGACGCCATTGAACAGTATCGTACGGCGCTGACGCTTTATCAGGGCGGCGCCTATGGCCCGGCCCACGCCGTCGCCTACGCCCATTGGGGGGTGTCGCTGGCGGCGCTGAAGCAAGTGGACGCCGCGCGCACCTCGTTTGAATACGCCGTGCAGTCCGCCCCGGATTATGATGACGCCTATGTCAAGTGGGCGGCGACGATGCGGGCGGCGGGGCGCGACGAAGACGCGGCGGAAGCGCTGAACCGCCGCGCCGACCCGGCGGCCAAGCCGCCGTTGGCGCCGGAATACCTCGCCGGCCCCATCGGACCCGACGCCTATGCGCTGGTGGTCAAAGGCTTGGCGGAGCCCGGTTGACGGCCTTATACCGCCCCGCCGAATGACTGACCCTTGGGGTCAGTCCGGCGAAGGCGGTGACGCTCAATCGCCGCGCGGGCTTTACCGGTTGACGCCGTCCAGCGTCGCCAAAGCGCCGTAAAGTCTAGGCCGGCGGTCGCGGAACACCCCCCAGGCGGCGCGTTGCCGGGCGATGGCGGCGAGATCGAACCGGGCGGTCAAGATTGCTTCTTCGTCCCGCGGCGCTTGCGCCAGTAATTCGCCGGTTGGCCCGGCGATGAACGACGAGCCGTAAAAGGTGATGGCGCAGCTTTCCCCCGGTTCGCGGCCATAGCGGTTGCTGGCGATCAGCGGCATGAGATTGGCGCCGGCGTGGCCCTGCATGACGCGCGTCCAGTGGTCGCGGCTGTCCAGCGTCGGGTCTTGCGGCTCCGATCCGATGGCGGTGGGGTAGAGCAGGATTTCCGCCCCCATCAGCGCCATGGCGCGGGCGCATTCCGGGAACCACTGATCCCAGCAGATCGCCGTCCCGATGCGGGCGTAACGGGTCTGATAAACTTTGAATCCGGTGTCGCCGGGGCTGAAGAAAAATTTCTCCTGATAACCCGGCCCGTCAGGGATGTGCGACTTGCGGTAGACGCCCAGCAGCCGACCGTCAGCGTCATAGGTCGCCAGCGAATTGAAATAGGCGTTGTTGGCGCGCTCAAAAAAACTGACCGGCAGCACGACTTGCAGTTCCGCCGCCAGGCGCGCCATGCGGGTCAGCATCGGGTGGCCTTCCACCGGTTGAGCCAGGGCGAAATCCGCCGCGCGCTGATCCTTGCAGAAATAGGGCGTTTCAAAAAATTCTTGTAGAAGAATGATTTGCGCGCCTTGCGCCGCCGCGCGCCGCACCATGGCTTCCGCCTTTTCGACGTTGGCCGCCGGGTCGGCGACGCAAGCGAATTGGGTGGCGGCGACGACGACTTGAGATGTGGAGGCGGTGTCGAGCACGGGCGGGAACCTTCGGCGGGAGGATGCGAGGGATGGGCGGATATGTGGGTGGATTCGTAACGACCTGTCGCACGAGGCATGAAAAATTGCCGCATGGGACAATCTTAATATGGTTCTGTTAAGCTTTTCCGGCCACCTTATTCAAAAGCGCATTAAAGCGGTTTAATGGCAATAGAAATACAATTTGCTAAAATTTTGAGTAATTCTGGTGAAGTTCATGCTGGAATATGAATTTCCGCACTAGAAATAGGACTTGTTCGCAGTATATCAGCGTAGGTAGTACGCATTGTCTTAATGATGTGGCGGGATAATCGGCGGCGAAAATTTCCATAGAAGCCGAAGCGGTAATATATCATGTGGGCGGATTGTTCTACGCCAGTGCTGGGCTTGACATAGTTACTGTCGACAACCCGGAGCAATCCGGGCAAAGTGCGGTTGCAGCGCGCGGATGTAGTGCGTTGCAATAAATTGATGAGAATCACGGTGCGGGGCGGACGCCCCGGAGACGGCGAGGTGGCCGAGGCATGTTGAGTGAAAAGATCGAAGCCGGCGCGTTGGCGGGCGAGGCAGCGCAGCTTGACGGCCCGCGCAATGAGCGGGCTTTGTCCACGTTGGTGCGCGACCTGCATCGCAGTTTCGCCCGCGCCCTACAGCGCCGGATTTCCAGCCATGGCGTCAGCATGGGCCAGTGGTTTTTTCTGCGCGTGCTGTGGGAGCGCGACGGCCTGACCCAGCGGGAGTTGAGCCAGCGCGTCGGCATGATGGAGCCGACAACCGTCACCGCGGTTTCCAGCATGGAGCGGCGCGGCTTCGTGCAGCGGGTGCGCAATCCGCATGACCGGCGCAAGGTGAATATCTTTCTCACCGACCGTGGCCGGGCGTTGCGTGACGTGCTGCTGCCTTGCGCGGCGGAGTTGGAGGAGACGGCGTTGCGCGGCGTCGATCCTGCCGACGCCCAGCGCACTATCGCCGTATTGCTGAAAGTGATGGAGAATATCGGCGTTCCGCCGACGCTGGGCGACGAGGAGCTGGAAGACGAAGTTTAACTTCGGCCGCGTGATTTCAGCACCATAAACAAGAAGAACGGCGCGCCGATCAGCGCCGTCAGCACCCCCAGCTTCAACTCGGCCCCAGAGGCGGGCAGGCGCACCGCGGCGTCGGCCGCCAGCGTCAGGGCGGCGCCGCCGAGCGCGCTGGGGATCAACAGCCCGCCCGGCCGCCAGCCCACCAGCGGCCGCAACAAATGCGGCACGATCAGGCCGACAAAACCGATGGAGCCGCTGACCGCGACGGCGGCCCCCACCGCCAGCGCCGTACCCGCCACCACCTTAAAGCGCAGCAAGCCCAGCCGCACGCCCATGGATTGAGCGGTGGTCTCGCCCAAGGTCAGCGCGTCCAACTCCCGCCCGGTGGTGGCGAGCGTCAGGCAGCCGGCGACGATGAACGGCAAGGCTAGCCCGACATGGGTCATGCTGCGGTCGGCCAGCGACCCCAGCAGCCAAAAGACGATCTCCGCCAGCGCGAAGGGATTGGGCGACAGGCTGAGCGCCAGCGAGGTCAGGGCGCCGGCGAGATTAGCCAGCGCCACGCCGGCCAGCACCAGCGTCAAGACGCCGCCGCTGCGCCCGGCCAGCAGATGCAGCATCGCCACCGCCAGCAGTGCGCCGGCGATGCCGCCCAACGGCAGGGCCAAGGGGTGGGCGTTGGCGTAACCGCTGTAAAACGCCACCACGGCGCCCAAAGCGGCGAACGGCGACACGCCGATCACCGCCGGTTCGGCCAGCGGATTGCGCAGCAAGCCTTGCAGCGCCGCGCCCGACATGCCCAAAGCGGCCCCCACCGCCGCCGCCAGTATGGCGCGCGGCAGGCGGATTTCGCCGACGATCAGCGCCGCGGTGGTGTCGGCGCCGTTGAACAGGTCAGCCAAAGCGGCCCCGACTCCGACGGCGCTGGGACCGGCGGTCAGCGAGGCGGCGAAGCCGGCGAGGCACAGCAGGCCCAGCAGCGCGTAAAGCCCGCCGGTGGACAGAGTGAAGGACGGCGCGTTCACAGGCCCAACTCCCGCCGTTTGGCGCGCAGCATCGCCACCGCCTGGGCGGTGAACGGGCCGGCGCAAGCGGTCAACGGCGGCGGAGTCACGGTGCGGGCGCCGACGCCGCCGGCTTTCGGGTGAAGCGCCGCCCTGTCGAGACGATCAACGGACGGGCCCAATTTACTATACTGTCAC
>CALGOL010000541.1 GCA_937960755.1 uncultured Azospirillum sp. | reverse complement strand
CAGCGTCATTTGGCCGAGCGAAAATTCAATGCGATAATGATAAAGCCCCGGCTTCACCCCCGGCCGCACCAGCCCGGCCCAGTAACTGTAGGACGGGGTGACGCCGGGAATGTAATCGGGGGAGACGGCGATATCGACGGCGCCGTATTCTTGCAGCTTGAACAGCACCGGATCTTTGAATTCGATTTTCTTGATCGACACCGGGACCGGATCGCCGTAGGGCGCCACCGGATAGACGATCCAGTTGACCACCATGCCTTCGTTGCACTGGGACTCCAACGTCAGCGCGCCGCGGCCGGGGCTGGGCTCCCCGGTGCGGGTGACGCTGTTGTCGACGAACATCAGCGCTTTTTCCAGGCTGGCGCTCGCCAGCGCCGCCGCGACGTCGATCACGGCGATGACGTTGATTTGGATGGAGTTGCGGGTTACGTCGTCCGGGCGGCTCGGGCTGCCGACATAGGGCGGCTGGATTATCATTTGGCGGCTCCTTCTTGAACCGGCTCCGCAACCGGGGCCGCGGCAGGAACAGTCGCCGCCGGCGCGTCGGCGTCAGCGGGCTTAGCGGCTGGCGTTTGGGTTTCCAACGCTTGGCCCGCATGGGGAACCAGGAACGACACGGCGTCGGCCGGCATCGGCTCCGCCCGGCTGCCGAGACGGAAGGTCAATTGATAGGGAATGGGTTCCGGCGGCGTCTTCACCACCTCCACCGTCCAATAGACCACCGCGGTTTGCGGATAGGCGCCGCAGTTGAGCCGGACGTATTCGGCGAAGCGCTGCTCGATCAGCACGTCGTCAATGCGGACGAAGACTTCGCTTTCCAGCGGCATCGACACCAGCACCACGACGTCGCCTTCGGCGATCTTGGTGCGCAAACTGCCGCTTCCCTGACCGCCGGAGCCGCCCATCTGGTTGTTGTCGAACAGGTAAAGCGCGTTCGCCAGCGAGCCTTGCGCCAGCGCGGCGACGGCGTCCACCAGCCCCAGCACGGTGGTGGCTTGACGGATCGGCTGCGTGGCGGTCGCGGCTCCGGCGGTTAAGCCGTCGGCGGAACCGGCGTTGACGGTTTGCGCCAATTCGGACGCGGTAAGACCGGCTGCGACGGGGGTTTGCGCCGTGGCGCGCCGTGTCGCGGCGCTGGCGCTGGGTTTCGTCATGGCGTGGCTCTCCTTGGCGCCGGGATCAGACGACCGGAATGATGGCGAGGGTGTCGTCGAGGAAGCCGCTGCGCACCCCGCCCTTGGAAATGGCGAGCCAAGCGTCGTGCGGCAGGGTCACCGAATGGTCGGTGACGACGCCGCGCTTGTCGCGGCGCGAATAGAACAGGGTGATCCACATGGTGTAGCGGAACGCCCCTTGGATGTTGGGATTGACGGTGGCGCTCCAGTACAGCCCGTCGGAAAACAGCTCGGGCGAGCCGTATTGCGCCGGAAAGATCACGCCTTGCTCCACCGCTTCGCCGCCGATGCGGTAAATCGCCGGGTCAGGGTAATAGATCACGTCCTGGTCGTCGGCTTGCGCCACCCGGCTGACCGCGCCGCGCAAGAAGCGCGCCCGGCCGGGATCATGAATGTTTTTGCCTGACAGCGCCGTCGCCGCCTCCGCCCCGGTCGGGCTGCGCTCGGCGTGCTTGATGTTGACCTCGTCGCCCAGCACGTTGCGGATGCGCACCGGGAAGCGTTGCGGGTGCTTGGCCGGCAAGGGCGCATGCGTCAAGGTCGTCCGGTCGTCTTCGTACAAAAAGAACGTCTGCGGCACGGTGATCGGCAGGGTGCCGACGCCGATCGGCAGCCAGTTCAGCGTCGGCGGCCCGGCTTGGGCGGCGTCGGTGACGTCGATGGCGGAGGCGAGCGTCCCGGTTCCTTCGCCGGTCGATCCCTCCCAGCCGCCGTTGTCCACCAGCCAGATGTGATTTTGCAGGCTGTTGGCTTCCACCGCCGCGGCGATGTCGATGACGGCGACGATGCCTAATTGCTGACCCATGGTGTCTTCTCCCCTCCTCAAGCCGCCACGATCAGCGCCGGGCTGGTGGTGAACATCGTGGAGCGCTTGCCGGAGGCGACCTGTATCGCCAGCCGGTAGTGATAGATGCCGGGATTGAGCCGGTAGGGGATGATCCCGCTCCAAGTCAGCCAGCGCGGCTTGACGTAGCGTTCCGGCGCCGGATCGACGCCGGATTCGATGGTCACGCCGATGTCGTCGACGAAGGCGATGTCGGCGATCACCGCCGGGCTCTGCACGTCCACCGCCAGCGCTTTCCAGGTTATGGTCTGGCCGCGCACGCAGTTGGTTTTAAGATGCCCTGTGCCTTTGTCCTGGCTGTAGGGATTGTCGTCGGTGAGATAGATGTTCTCCGTCAGCGCGCCGGTGGACAGCGCGGTGATGGAATCCACCGTAATCAGGATGTTGACCGGCGGCATGCGCCCCCCTCCCTTCAAGCGTGGTTGTCGCGCAGCAGCGGCGTTTTGCCGACGCTGGTGCGGTGGATTTCGGGCGAACCGGCGGGCGTGAAGCGCAGCTCGAAGCGGTAGCCGGTCTTGGCGAGGTAGTGGAAATTGGCTTCCCCCTGATTGAACAGGGAAAGCGAACCGATCAGCGCTTCGCCGAACAGCCGTCCGCCGCCGTCCGGCCCCAGCACGGCGAGGCAGGCTTGCAGCGTCGGCGGGGAGTCCACCGCGGCGAGGAAGGTCAAGGTGCGGGTCGGCCGATCGTTGACGAACTGCACCTCCCGCGCCGCCCGGTCGAGATCGACGCCGACGCCGCGCAGGCTCTGGGTCAGCCCGGCCAGCACCCGCGCCGCGGAATATTGCGTGTCGCCCAGATGAATAACGTCGCCGCTACGGCCGACATACTCAAAGCGCGGCGCGTTGAGGCCGGGGCCGGTCAGGGACGGCCGGCGTATCACCCGGTCGCCGATGCGCAAGCGCGGCAAGGGCGCTTCGTGGGCGTGCAGGCGGGTGACCACCAGATCGCCCTCTTCCCCTTCCTCCACCCAGCGGCCGTCGGCGTCGACGATCTCCACCAAATGCAGGCCCGGAACCACCGTCAGCCACGGGCAATCCGCATCCAGTTGCAGGGCGATGGTTTCCGCCTGGGTGGCGGCGAAGTACGACAGGATGCTGACGTCGGGGTAGGCGGCCTGCAACTCCGCCCGGTTGCGGGCGTTGAGCACGCCGCTGCCATACATCGCCACCCGCAGCGAGCGGCGCGCGGCTTCCGACAGGCCGGCGCCCAGCTCGGGCAGAATGGCGATGGAGGCGGTGATGCCCATGATCGCCTTGGGGCCGGGGTAATTCAGGATATGCTGATAGACCTCCATCGACACCGGGCCGGCGCCGAGATAATTGATGTCGGGGATTTTTTGCAGCACGCCGCCGACCATCGCGCCGCTGCTCCACAACTGATAGTCCGACAGCGTGGTCATCACCCAGCGCGGCGCGTCGTCGCCGAAATAGCGCGCCAACTGATAGCGCCCCATGAACTCGCCTGCGAATTCGTAGGTGTCGTGCAGTTCCCGCAAGGAATAGACCGTCTCCACCGGCTGGCCGCTGCTGGTGCCGCCGCTGGCGACGATTTGGAAGCCGCCGGCGCTGAAGGGCGCCACCACGCCTTCCCGCGCTCCCATGTAAAGCGCGCTCATCGTCTCCTTGTCGGAGAAGGGAAGGGTCCGCCAATGGTCGAAGTCGCGCAGCGGGCCGGTGAAGCCCGCCGCCGCCAGCCGGGCCGCCCAGGCCGGGTTGCTTTGCAACGTCGCCGTCATCTGCTGCAGCCGGCGCAGCGTCAAGGCGTCTTGCAGCGTCGCGTCAAATTCGGCGAACGGGCGCCCCGCCAGCCGTTCGGCGGCGCGGATTTTCGACAGGAACGAGGGCAGGCGCGCCGCCGCGGCCGGTTCGGCGAGGCGCATTTCGTCATCGCCGATCAGGCCGGCGATGTCGGCGGCGCCTGGGGAGACGTGCAGGGGCGCCAAGTGAAGGGAGGCGAGGTGAGGGGAGGCGTTGGCGCTCAAGGGGTCGGCTCCTGGCGGTGGGACTGTTCGGCGATGAGGGCGGCGGCGACGGCGCGGATTTCGTCGAGCAGTTGGGCGAGGTGCTCGGCGCCGACGCGGTGGTTCATGACGACGAGGCGCAGCGCGGCGACGCCGTCGATATCGACTTTTGAGATGAAAAACCGGCCGCGGGCGCGGACGTGCAGGCGGATTTCATCCTGCAACCGCCCCAGCGCCGCCGGGTCGGTCACGTCCGCCGGCAGGTGGCGGAAGCACAGGATGTTGGCGTCGGGCTGGTGCAGCGGCGCGAAGTCGGGGGCCGCCGTCAGCATGGCGTGCGCCTGATCGGTCATGGCGCACAGCCGCTCCAGCTTGTCGGCGAAGGGTTTGGGGCCGTAGAGCGCCCACGGCGTCCACAGCGCCATAATCATCGGCCGCTTGGTGCATTCAAAATTGCGTTCGGCGGCGTCGAAGGCGCTGTAGATGTCGGGGGTTTTGTCAAAAACATAGCTGGCTTCCTGACGGAACGCCCCGGCGGCGGCGGTCTTGTCGCGGTAGAACAGCAAGGTGCAGGCGGCGGGGGTGAACAGCGTCTTGTGGGCGTCGAGCGTCAGCGAGTTCGCCCGCTCCATTCCCGCCAGCCGCGGCCGCAGCCGGTCGGACACCATCAAGGCGGCGCCGTGCGCGCCGTCGACATGCAGCCAGATCCCCCGTTCCGCGGCGATGTCGGCCAGCGCGTTCAACGGATCAATCGCCCCGACGGCGGTGGAGCCGGCGTTGGCGACGAGGCAAAACACGTCC
>CALGOL010000540.1 GCA_937960755.1 uncultured Azospirillum sp. | reverse complement strand
ATACGAGATTACAAGGTGACTGCAGTTCAGACGTGTGCTCTTCCGATCTGGTCGCGTTTCGCGCCCGGCTGCTGCCGTCGTCGCCGCCCGCGGCGCCGGGAGCCTACGATTTCCAGCGCCACGCTTTCTTTCAAGGGCTGGGGGCCACCGGGTTCGTCGTCGGCGCCATGGCTGTGACCAGTCCGCCGCCGGAACGCTTCGCCGGCGGACTGGCCTTGGAAATGGAGCGCTGGCGGGAGATCATCGCCCAGCGAGTCGCCTCGCATGTCGGCGATCCGGCCTCGGCCGGCATCGTCGGCGCGCTGCTGCACGGCGAGCAATCCTTCGTGCCGGCCGACGCCATGCAGGCGATGCGCGACAGCGGCTTGGCGCATCTGTTGTCGATTTCCGGCCTGCATATCGGGCTGGTGGCGGGCATCGTCATGTACGCCGTGCGGGCCATGCTGGCGCTGATCCCCTACCTGGCGCTGCATTGGCCTTGCAAGAAAATCGCCGCGGTGTGCGGCCTGCTCGCGGCGGCGGCCTACACCGCGTTGGTGGGGCCTTCGGCGCCGGCTTTGCGCTCTACGCTGATGACAGGGCTGGCCTTGGCGGCGGTGATGGCCGACCGCAACCCGTTCAGCATGCGCCTGGTCGCCTTTGCGGCGGTGGTGGTGATGGCTTTCATGCCGGAAAGCTTGGCCGGTCCCAGCTTTCAGATGTCGTTCGCCGCCGTCGCCGCTCTGATCGCCGCTTACGAAGTCGCCGCCGGCCGGATCGCGCGCTGGCGGGAAGGGGCGGGGCCGGTGCTGGCGCCCATGTTTTTCCTGGGCGGGCTCGCCCTGACCAGCGTCGTCGCCAGCCTCGCCACGGCGCCGTTCTCGCTTTACCATTTTCAAAGCGTGGCGGTTTACGGCGTCTTTTCCAATCTGGCGGCGGTGCCGATCACCAGCTTTTGGATCATGCCGCTGTTGCTGCTGGTTTACCTCCTTATGCCCTTCGGGTGGGAGGGCTGGCCGCTCGCCGCCGCCGGTTGGGGCGTGGAGGCGATTTTGTGGATCGCCGAATGGACCGCCGGGCTGCCGGGCGCCGTGTTGAACGCGCCGGCCATGCCCCCCGCCGGCTTGGCGCTGACCGTGGCCGGCGGCTTATGGCTGTTGCTGTGGCGTAAATCTTGGCGGCTGCTGGGGGTTCCGGTCTTGCTGGCTGGGCTGTTGTCGCCTGTGGTCGCCGAGCGGCCCGACGCGCTGATTTCCGACGACGGCGCGCTGATGGCGGTGCGGTTGGACGACGGCCGACTCGTCCTTTCCACCGCCCGCGCGTCCAAGTTTGAGGCGGAGACGTGGCTGCGCCGCGACGGCTGGTCGCGCGACGAAATCAAGGCCGGCGCGTTGGTCTGGCCGGAACGGGGCGCGTCGCTGGACGGCGCCTTGCGCTGCGACGCCGAGGGCTGTCTTTACCGTCGCGCCGGCCGAACCGTCGCCTTTTTGCGCCGGCCGGGCGCGCAGGGCGAAGACTGCGCGGTCGCCGACGCCGTCGCGGCGGCTTTCGACATCGGCCGAAAATGCGCCGCCGGCTTGGTGGCGGACAGCGAAGCCTTGCGCAAACGCGGCGCCCACGCGCTGTACTTGCTGGGCGACGGGGTTTTCGTCCGCACCGTCGGCGAAGAGCGGGGAAATCGTCCCTGGACCCGCTGAATGCGCCGCTCGCGATTTGGCGCCCTCTTGCGGAACCGCCATGCGGTCCCGATATGCGGGGCGCTTTTCACCATTCAGGGAGCTGGTCATGGGCTTGTTCGACATGTTCAAGGGCGGCGGCGCGCTGGAGATCACGCCGCGCCGGGCGCTGACGATTTCGTTGATCTACTGCATGGGTTCGGACGGCGAGGTCGACCCGGAGGAGGTGGGCCACCTGTTGTCGGTGCTGGGGCGCAACGCCACCCGCGACGAGTTGGACCGCTGCATGAAGCACGCCAGAGCCACCCCGCCCGACCAATTCCTGGCGGAAGCGGCGCCCAAGCTCAACGACGCGCAGCGCTTGTGCGTCCTGTTGAATGTGATCGACAGCGCCATGGCGGACGGTGACGCCGAACAGGGCGAACGCGACCTGATCGCCCGTTACCAACAGGCGTTCGGCATTAGCGACGCGACGCTGGAGCCGTATTTCCGCACGCTGATCGCCAAAAACGACCGTTCGGTGTTGGACGCCTGAGGCGGCTAGGCGCGCTGTCGGGCTAGGGTAGGGGAGGCGAGGCGTCGCCTTGCGGCGTCCGTCCCTGCTCTTGACGGATCGGCCTCTTGACGGCGCGGCGGCGGGTGACGCACATTGCGGGCGTATGAATGGCTGGGGCGCCGTCCGTCTGACGGGCGGCTGAGAAGCACCCATTGAACCTGATCCGGGTCATGCCGGCGGAGGGAGCCTGTCGCGTATCGCCCTGTCGCCGTCTTAATGCGGCCGACTCCTTGGCGAAGCGGCGTTTCCCTTCCCGCCGGACGAGCCGCCCAGCGCTCCGGCCAATGCGTAACGAAGGGAAACGTTGACTATGCGCCGCGTCGCCGCCGCCTGCCTGTGCCTGTCGCTCTCCGCCGCTTTTCCGGTCGCCCGCACGGTCGCCGCTGAACCGATGGCCGTGCCGGTGCTGGTCCCGCTCACCGGCTTTCTGGCGCTGGAGGGGGCGAGCCAGCGCAACGGCGCGCTGCTGGCGTTATCGCAAGCCCCGGCCGGATTGCAGGTTCGCGCCAACGTCATCGACACCGGCGCTGCGCCGGAAGGCGCGGTCAACGCGCTGGAGCGGGCCCTGTCGGACGGCCCGGTTCCCGTCGTCGCCGCCTCCATGCTGGGTTCGCAGATGCTCGCCATGCTGCCGCTCGCCAAAGAATACGGCGTTCCCTTGCTGACCGTTTCCGGCACGGCGGCGGTGACGCGGCAAGACAACCCCTGGGTTTTCCGTTTCTTCCCCGGCGACGACGTCACCAAGACCGCCCACGCCCGCTATGTCGTGCAGGAATTGGCCGCCAAGCGCCCGGCGGTGATTTATCAGACCACCGCATACGGCCAGAGCGGCTATAAGCACCTGACCGAGCAATTCGCCGCGCTTGGCGTGCAGCCGGTTTTCGCCGAAGGGGTCGAGCCCGCCGCCAAGGATCTGTCGCCGGTGATCGCCAAAGCGCTGGCGGCGCAGCCCGATGCGTTGGTGTTGCATCTGCACGCGGCGCCGACGGCGCTGTTCATCCGGCAGGCGGCGGCGCTGGGGGCCAAACTGCCGATCGTCGCCGGTTCCGCCATGCACCAGCCCGCCACCGCGGCGTTGCTGGAGCCCGCCGAGTTAAAGGGCGTGTGCGCCGAGACCGCCTCCTCGCCGGTCTCCGCCGATACGCCGGCCATGGCGGCGTTTGTCCAAGCTTACCGCGCGGCGTTCAACACCGAGCCCGACGCTTTCGCGCTCGGCCAATACGATGCGGTCAAGATGGCGCTGGCGGCGATGGCGAAAGGCGCCAAAACCCCCGATCAAGTGCGCCAGGCGCTGTCCACCGAACGTTACGACGGCCTCGCCATGTCTTACCGCTCAAACGGCAAGGGCGACATGGCCCATTCGGCGCTGATCGTCTGCTATGACGGCGAGACCCGCACGCCCAAGGTGGCGAAGCGTTACGACGACGTCACCGGCGTGCTGGCGGCGGGCCGCTGAGCCGGGACGGACGCATAAACATGTCGTCGGTCTCATTGCCGCTGCTGCTCAACGGCGCGACGCTGGGCGCCGCTTACGCCCTGGCGGCGCTGGGCTTCGTTCTGGCGTTGAACGCCGTCGCCGCGGTCAACTTCGCCCATGGCGATTTGGTGATGGCGGGCGGCATGCTGGCGGTCGCCCTGGCCGCCGCCTTTCCGGTCGATCTGCCGGGGATCGTCTGGCTGCCGCTCGCCGCCTTGGGCGCCGCCGGGTTGGGGGCGCTGACCGGGCTCGCCGCCTATCTGCCGCTGCGGCGCAAACCGCCGACCGCCGTATTCGTCTCGACTATTGCGGTCGGCGTCGGCTTGCAGAACGCCGCCTTGCTGTTGATGGGGCCGGAGCCGCGGGCGGTTCCGCCCCTGTTCAGCCAAGCGACCCAGCCATTCGCCATTATTATTGTCGCCGGACTGGCGGTGGCGGCGACCGCCGCTTTGTTGGCCCGCACCCAGTTCGGCCGGCGGCTGCGCGCCGCGGCGCAAGACCAGATCGGAAGAGCGTCGTGTAGGGAAAGAGTGTAGATCTCGG
>CALGOL010000539.1 GCA_937960755.1 uncultured Azospirillum sp. | reverse complement strand
CCAGCCGGCCGGCCGCGGCGTCCGCCGCCAGCCGACGGGCGGCGTCGACGATTTCCTGGCGGCCGCCGTAGCTCAAGGCCACCATCACCGTCAACCCTTCGTTGCCGGCGGTGCGGTCCTCGCCCGCTTCGATCAATTGCACGATGTCGGGGGCCAGCCGTTCACGGTCGCCGATGATGCGCAGGCGAACGCCGTTGCGATGCAGCTCGGCGATTTCGCTGCGCAAGTAAAAGCGCAGCAGCCGCATCAGCTCGCCCACCTCGTCGGCGGGACGGCGCCAATTCTCCGAGGAGAAGCCGAAAAGCGTCAAATAACGGACGTTGAGTTCGCGCGCCGCGGTGATGATGCGACGCACGGCGTCGACGCCTTTTTTATGCCCTGCGGTGCGCGGCAGGCCGCGGGCTTTCGCCCATCGGCCATTGCCGTCCATGATGATCGCTACGTGCTCCAATGCCGGCAAAATACCAGTCTCCTCGACAAGAAACGAAACGCCGGCGGCTTTAAACGTGCATGATTTCCTTTTCTTTATGAGCCAGCGCCTCGTCGATCAGCTTGATATGCTGGTCGGTCAGGTTCTGCACCTTTTCGCCTAAGCTCTTTTGTTCGTCCTGACTGATTTCGCTGGCCTTTTCCGCCTTTTTCAGCGCATCCAGACCGTCGCGGCGCACGTTGCGCACGGCGACGCGGGCTTGTTCGGCGTATTTGTGCGCCACCTTCGCCAATTCGGCGCGGCGCTCCTGGCTGAGATCGGGGATCGGCACGCGGATGGACTGGCCTTCGGTCTGCGGGTTGAGGCCCAAACCGCTTTCACGGATCGCCTTTTCCGTCGCCTTGACCATGCCGCGGTCCCACACCTGCACCGAAATCATGCGCGGTTCCGGTACGGAGATGGTGCCGACCTGATTAAGCGGCATTTTGTTTCCGTACGCTTCGACCGTCACCGGCTCCAGCAGACCCGCCGACGCGCGGCCCGTACGCAGACCCGCCAGTTCCTTCTTGAACGCGTCGACCGCGCCATCCATGCGCCGTTTAATGTCGTTGATTTCGAAGGCCATGGGTCGTGCTTCCTCTCGTGCTTGTGCTTGCGCCGGCGGATCGCTGCGGCCGCCGTTGTTCCGTCAGGCTTGGTCGGCGATAATGGTGCAAATTCCTTCGCCCGTCATCACCCGGGCGAAGCCCCCCGGCTCTTTAATGGAAAAAACGACGACGGGAATATGATTGTCGCGCGCAAGCGCCACCGCGGCGGCGTCCATCACTTTCAAGTCGCGCGCCAGCACATCGATATAGGTCAGGCGGTCGTAGCGTTCGGCGTTCGGATTTTTCTTCGGGTCGGCGCTATAGACGCCATCCACCTGCGTCGCCTTCAGCAGACCGTCGCAGCCCATTTCCGACGCGCGCAAGGCAGCCGCGGTGTCGGTGGTGAAATAGGGATTGCCTGTGCCGGCGGCGAAGATCACCACCCGGCCTTTTTCCAGATGCCGCACGGCGCGACGCCGAATGTACGTTTCGCACACCGAAGCCATCGGTATCGCCGATTGCACCCGAGTGACAACGCCGATTTTTTCCAGCGCGCTTTGCATCGACAGCGCGTTCATCACGGTCGCCAGCATGCCGATGTAGTCGGCCCCGGCCCGCTCCATCCCGCTGGCGGCGCCCTGCACCCCGCGGAAGATGTTGCCGCCGCCGATAACCAGGCAAACCTGAATCCCCAGATCGACGACGCTTTTCACTTCAAGCGCGATGCGCGCCAGCGTGTCGGGGTCTTGACCATAGTCGCGCGCGCCCATCAGGGCCTCGCCGGAGATCTTCAACAGCACGCGACGAAAACGCGGCGCGCCTTTGACTTGTTGCGCCAATCCCAGCGGGGCGTCGCAGCCGGTTGCTTGGCCGGTTTCGGTCATGGCGTCTCGGGCTCCCTCGCGCAACGAATAAACAACAAGACGCGCCGCAACCGGCGATGAACCGGCTGCGGCGCGAACGCAACGCTTATCAGGCGGCGCCGGCGGCGGCGGCGACTTCGGCGGCGAAGTCGCTTTCGGCCTTTTCGATGCCTTCACCCAGCGCGAAGCGGGCGAAACCGGCCAGCTTCACCGGGGCGCCGGCGTCCTTGGCGGCGTTCTCCACCACCTTGCGCACCTTGGTTTCCTGATCGATGACGTAGACCTGCTCCAGCAGCACCACTTCTTCGTAGTACTTGCGGATGCGGCCTTCCACCATCTTTTCGATGATGTTTTCCGGCTTGCCGGAGGCGCGGGCCTGATCGGACAGCACGGCCTTTTCACGTTCCAGCGCCGAGGTGTCGACATCGCCGATGTCCAGCGCGTCCGGGCGGGCGGCGGCGATGTGCATCGCCACCTGCTTGCCGAGGTCGGCGAGCTTGCCGGCGTCGCCGGTCGATTCGACCGCCACCAGCACGCCGATCTTGCCCAGGCCCGGCGCGATGGCCGAGTGAACGTACGGCACCACGACGCCGGCCGGCACGGTCAAGCGCTTCACCCGGCGCAGCGACATGTTTTCGCCGATGGTGGCGATCAGGTGGGTGAGCTGTTCGCCGACGTTGCGTTCCGAACCGGGGAACGCCAGCGCCTTCAAGCCTTCGACATCGACGTCGTTGGCCAGCGCCAGCTTGGCGACGGTGGCGGCGAATTCCTGGAAGGTTTCGTTGCGGGCGACGAAGTCGGTTTCGGCGTTCACTTCCACCACGGCGCCGGCGGCGCCTTCGGTGGCGACGGCGACCAGACCTTCGGCGGCGACGCGGCCCGACTTCTTGGCGGCGGCGGCGAGGCCTTTCTTGCGCAGCCAGTCGACGGCGGCTTCAAGGTCGCCAGCCGTTTCGGTCAGCGCCTTTTTGCAATCCATCATGCCGGCGCCGGTCTTTTCGCGCAGTTCCTTGACGAGCGCGGCGGTAATCTCGGCCATGTCGCCTTATCCTCTCGTTGAATTCGCTTCGATAACGGCGAAGCGGCCGAAGGCCGCCTCGCGCATGACCACAAAAATGTCGTCGTCGTCAAATAGACGACGCGGGCGATTAAGCCTGCGCCGCTTCTTCGACTTCGCCTTCTTCCGGCAGGACTTCCTGCGGCGCTTCGGCCGAGGCGCCGACGTCGATGCCGGCGGCGGACATTTCAGCCTGCAAGCCGTCGAGCACCGAGCCCATCACCAGATCGCAATAGGCTTCGATGGCGCGCAGGGCGTCGTCGTTGCCAGGGATCGGGAAGGCCACGCCTTCGGGATCGGAGTTGGAGTCGAGCACGGCGACCACCGGAATGCCCAGCTTGTTGGCTTCCTTGACCGCGATCGATTCCTTGTTGGTGTCGATGATGAACAGGATGTCGGGCAGGCCGCCCATTTCCTTAATGCCGCCCAGCGCCCGCTCCAGCTTGTCGCGCTCGCGGGTCAATTGCAGCACTTCGCGCTTGGTCAGGCCGGAAGCGTCGGTCGACAGACGCTCGTCCATTTCGCGCAGGCGCTTGATCGACTGGGAGATGGTCTTCCAGTTGGTCAGCATGCCGCCGAGCCAGCGATGGTTGACGTAGTACTGGCCGCACTTCGAAGCGGCGTCGGCGACCTTTTCCTGGGCCTGACGCTTGGTGCCGACGAACAGCACGCGGCCGCCGCCCGCCACCACGTCGCGCACCGCCTGAAGGGCGCGGTGCAGCGCCGGAACGGTCTGCTCCAGGTCGATGATATGCACCCCGTTGCGGACGCCGAACAGGTACGGCGCCATCTTGGGGTTCCAACGGCGGGTGTGGTGGCCGAAGTGGACGCCGGCTTCGAGCAGCTGGCGCATGGTGAAAGTCGGGATAGCCATAATCTAAAATCCTTGCTTCCGGTTTCTCCGCCGCGGGCGCAGTTCCCAAATCGGGAACACCGGATCGCTCCGCTTGAAAGTGAAAACGGCGGCGGCGCTTGTCGCGCATCGCACATTTTCCACGCCCAAGGGGACGCCAGCCCGCGTGAGGTTTTGACGATGGCGCGCTTTTTAGCGCGGCTCGCGTCGCTTGGCAACACCCCGCGTCGCGGAAAACCGCGAAGCTTCCGCCCGCCACAAGCCTGTTGCGCCGGAAAACCGTTCGGCGCGACAATCGCCGCCCTTGCACCGCATCCTATCATCCCGGCGAACGACATGCTGACGCTTCATTCCCGCCGCATTGCGCACCTGTCCTTGGGCGCCAACATCGGCGCGCCGCTGGCGGCGCTTAAGGCCGCCCTGCCGGCGCTCGCCGTCC
>CALGOL010000538.1 GCA_937960755.1 uncultured Azospirillum sp. | reverse complement strand
GACCACCGAGATCTACACTCTTTCCCTACACGACGCTCTTCCGATCTAGAATACGGCGACCTGCGGCAGCAGCGCCGCGGCGGAGCGATAGGCCGCCGCCGCCTGCTCAAAGCGTCCGGCCTGGTGTAAGCAGCAGGCGCGGCCGAAACGCCCGTCCACCGACATGGGCGCCAGCTTCAAGGCGGCGCGATAAGCGCTTTCCGCCGGCGCCCATTGGCCAAGCTCCTGCAACAAGGCGGCGTAATCCAGCAACAGATCGGCGCTGGTTTCGATTGCTAAGGCGCGGCGCAGCAATTCCAACGCTTCGGCCGCGCGGCCCAGCCGATAGGCCGCCAGCCCGGCGCCGCGCAACGCCGCGGCGTTTCTTGCGTCGCGGTCGATGATTGCGCGATAACGCTGGTAGGCGCCGCGCCAATCCCCCGCTTTTTCCGCGGCCTGAGCTGCGGCGATTGCGTTCATGCTCCAACCCGCGCTGATGGCGGCCCGTCGGCCGCTATTGCGTTCAAAGGCATAACCGATGATGGACCCGCGCACCACGGATATCCTCGCCCCCCTGTTGGCCGTGGGACCGGCTGGGCGTCTGGAAGACCCGCGGGCGCTGGATCGGCAATTGCTGCACGGCCCGGACGCCCAGCGGCCGCGCCGCCGGCCGCCGCTGACCATCGCGTTTCATGATTTTTGGCCCGAGTTCAATAAGGCGCGCAACTTCTTCACTGAAATCTTGTCGTCGCGCTTTGCGCTGAAAGTAGTGGAGGACGACGCCGATTTGGCGGTGCATTCGGTGTTCGGCCTGCGCCACCAGACGGCGAAGGCCCGGAAGACGCTGTTCTACACCGGCGAATGCCGCCGCCCGCCGTTGGACGCGGTGGACATGGCGATATCCTTCGACCGCATTGACCATCCCAAGCATTACCGTCTGCCGCTCTACGTGCCGCACGCTTACGACCATGCGCGGGAAGGGGCGACGCCTTATTACTGCCAACCCTTGCTGGCGCCGCAGCTTCCCGACCGCGCCGGGTTCGAGTCGCTGAAGTTCTGCGCCTTTCTCTACAAAAACCCCCACCCGGCGCGGCGCAACGCCTTGTTCAAGCATCTCGACGGCGTGCGGCGGGTCGATTCGCTGGGCTGGCACCTCAACAACACCGGCGTTGCGGTCAAGCCGGGCTGGCTGGCGAAAATCCGCGTGCTGTCGCGCTATCGCTTCGCCTTCGCTTTTGAAAACGAGTCCCACCCCGGTTACGTCACCGAAAAGCCGCTCGACGCTTTTCAGGCCGGGGCGATTCCGCTCTACTGGGGTTGCCCCCATGTCGCGCAGGAAATCAACCCCGACAGCATGATCGACCTGACGGGGTGCGACGATGACGACGTGGCGACCGCCCGCGTGCTGGAAATCGCCGGCGACTATGACCGCTGGCGCGCCATACGGTCGACGTCGCCGTTTTTGGGGCGGCCGGAGTTTTATTTCGACGCCTACCGGCTGGCCGACTGGATTGGCGAGCGCTTGTGACGGAATCAAAGCGATGGCGAAGCGGTTTCTGGTTAACTACGCCGATCAGGCGTTCTACAAGGCGCAGCGCCACAACGCCGCGTCCGGCTTGGCGGTGGGCGGTTTCGATTCGGCGGCGATGATGAGCCGCAGCCATATCAACCGCGACGCCGCTTTCGTCGCGCGCTGCCGGCATATCCTCGACCAGCCGCGCGGCGCCGGTTATTGGCTTTGGAAACCCTATGTCATTTTAATGATGCTGCGGCGCTATCTGAAAGACGGCGACCTGCTGTTCTATTGCGACAGCGGCGCGACCTTCGTCCACGCCGCCGACCCGGTTTTCGAGCGCTGCCGCCAGCGCCGCGACTTGCCGTTGCTGCTGTTCACCTTGCATGATTCGTTTTTAAACCGCGCCTGGACCAAGCGTGACTGTTTCCATTACATGGGATTTGATACGCCGGCTTACACCGATGCGCCGCAAGTGCTGGCGAGCTTCGTTGTCTGCGAAAAAACGCCATCGACGATAGATTTTATCGCTGAATGGTTGCGACTGGCGGAAGATGAACGGCTGCTGACCGATCTGCCCAACACCTGCGGTCTGCCCAACTACCCCGAATTTCGCGACCATCGGCACGACCAATCAATTCTAAGCCTGCTGGCGCGTCGCGAGGGCGTCGCGCTGATGCCCGACATCTCGCAATGGGGCGACGGCCGCCGCGACCCGGCGTTTCCTCCAATTTTGGAGCATCACCGGCGGCGCGAGTAGCGTTCAGCGGATGGTTTCGTTATGAACGACCATGTCGACCGCGATTTCCGCCGCCGTAAGGTCCTCCAACGGCGTGCCGACCGCCTTAAACAGGGTGATTTGGTCGTAAAACCGCCGGCCGGCGCGTTCGCCGCGGGTTAATTCGAATAGATCGCCGGCGATGTCGTCGAGGTTGAGCGCGCCCGACGCCGCCGGCTGGGCGATGTCGCCGGCCTCGCGGCAGGCGGCGGAGCGGGTGTCGACAAAGACGCGGGCGCGGCGGAAGCATTCGTCGTCGGCCTCGCGCATGTCTGGGGCCACGCCGCCCAACAGGTCGAGATGGGCGCCTTCCGCCAGCCATTCGCCCTTAATCACCGCTTGGTCGGCGGCGGTGGCGCAAGAGATGATTTGCGCGCCGCGCACGGCGCCTTCCAAATCTTCCGTGGCTTCCAGCTTGAACTTCGGCCGATGAAAACGCCCCGCCAGCTTCTTCGCCTGGTCGAATCGGCGCGCCCACACCAGAACATGCTTGATTGGCAGAATCGCGGTGTAGGCTTCAATCACCTCCACCGCCAGCGGGCCGGCGCCCACCACCAGCAAACGCGCCGCATCCGCCCTGGCGAGATATGTCGCCGCCAGCACCGAAGCCACCGCGGCGCGACGGCGGGCCAGCGCCGGGCCGTCGATGAGATCGGAAGAGCGGCGTGTAGGGAAAGAGGGTAGATCTCGGTGGTCGCCGTA
>CALGOL010000537.1 GCA_937960755.1 uncultured Azospirillum sp. | reverse complement strand
TTTGGGCTGAAACACCGCTTCTTGCGCTTCGGCGTTAGGGAGGCCCGCGGCGGGCGTTTTCCACAAAGACGCCGCCGAACCGTGGCCGCCGACGTTGAAAATGTTGGAAACCGCCATGATGATCCCCTTCGATTACGAAGAAATTCCCCTGATGACTGAATTATATATCAAGAATTTCTAAGCTGTTGTTAATGCCCGTCGCGGCGCAAAAGGGCGAAGTCGGCGCAAGCACTATGTAATCTAAGGAAATCGCCCCGAAACATGGTTAATTTGCGGTAACAATATAAGGAGTAACAACGCATAAAACCGGCAAACACACACTGTACGCGCATTGTTATGTTATGCTATAACAGAAAAGCCATTTAAAGCGCAGGGGAAGGGGCGGACAAATGCAAGAATATTGGGTGAACCCCGACGCTCATGGCAAAACCATGTTGCGGCTGGGCGGGACATGGCCGACTTCGGGACAACCGGCGTACGCCGGTTCCTCGAAGGGGTGGGCCTGCTCGCCCTACGTAAGTCATAGCTGGACCACTGTCGCCTTCACCAAGGAGCATTCTGGAATTTATACGGGCGGACTAAAGAGTTGTTCCGCCGTCGTGTATCTTTTTGGCGCTGGTGGCGGAAGTCCCACCCATGCGGCGCTCTGGCACGTCAATTGTTCTTACTACGAGGCGGCGCACGGCCCTGACGAAGCGCTGAAAGCTATTCACGCGAAACACAAAAATGTAGGCGACCTGCAGTTACAATATGCGGTTGTCGGTTTTAATGGTCCTGGCTCGGCGTATGAACCTGACCATCGCGCTCAAGTTCAAGAAAACGTCAGGAAGTGCGCTAGAGCGTTCTCCAATCTCTTTCGTCACGAAATTCCGTCAGAAATACTGTATTTTTACATGAGCGCTGACCGCGAAGACTTTGGCGTCAGCGCCCATGGTTATGTTGGGACGCCGATGGCCATGGTGGTCGACGGCATAATGGATAAAAAGCGGCTGGAAGGTTTTGGTTCGCAACAATCGGGTTCGCAACAATCGTCCGGCTGCTATTTGACGACGGCGGTGTGCAACAGCCTTGGCTGGGATGATAATTGCGGGGCTCTTGTCCGGCTGCGCTGGTACCGCGACAACATATTGGCGCGTTCGCCAGGCGGTCAGGAAGAAATTTCTGAATATTATCAAACGGCGCCGCTCATCGTCGCCGCAATAGATAAAATGGAAAACGCGAGAGAAATCTATCGCGATATATATAAAGGCGAAATTGTTCCGGCGGTGAACGCCATTGATGCGGGTGATTACGAAATGGCCCGAGATATCTACCGCCAACTCGTGCGCCGACTGCAATCCTCCCTCGGGTGAATTTGCGCGCTATGGGGCGTCGGCATTTCAGCCGTCGTTTCTGGCTTTGGGGGCGTTAAACAGGTAAGGAACGAAGCTGCGCTGGTTCTGATTGACCGAGACCTTGGCCCCGATGGGCGGAAACGCCCGCTGCTGGCAGTCGCCGCGCTCGCAGATCCGGCAATTGACGCCGATGGGGGCGGCGGCGCTGGGGTCGGAAATGTCGATGCCGGCGGAATAAACCAGCTCCCCGGCGTAAGACGCCTCGCAGCCCAGCCCGACGGCGAAATGGCGCGACGGTTTGAGGTAGGAGCCGCCGCGCTTGGTGACGGTGCGGGCGATGCCGATGTAATCGCCACCGTCCGGCATGCGGGCGAACTGCACCAGTATCTTGCCCGGCTGGGCGAAGGCTTCATGGACGTTCCACAGCGGGCAGGCGCCGCCGAAGCGGGCGAAGTGGAAGCGCGTCGCCGAATGACGCTTGGTGATGTTGCCCGCCGTGTCGACCCGGACGAAATAGAACGGCACGCCGCGCGCGCCCGGCCGCTGCAAGGTGGAAAGCCGGTGGCATACCTGCTCAAAGCTCGCGCCGAAGCGGCTTTGCAATTGTTCGACATCGTGGCGCAGGCTGCGGGCTTGATGGGCGAAGTCGCGGTACGGCAGCATCAGCGCGCCGGCGAAGTAATTCGCCAACCCGACGCGGCAAATTGACTTGGCGTCTTCGCTGGAGAAATGCGCCTCCGCCGTCAGCTTCTCAATCACCTCGCCATAGCCCAGCAGGGCGATTTGATGGGCGAGTTGAAAGGCGCGCGACGGACCATTGAGCAAAGCCGACAGCGCCAGCGTGCCGGTGGCGGGGTCGTAGCGCCGCATCGCCGGCTCGCCGCCGCCGTCTTCGCCCAACTCGTCGTTGACGATGTTGACCCGTACGTCAAAGCGCCGCTTCAGCAGATCCATCAGGCCGCCGTGCAGGTCGCCGGGCTTCAGGGCCGCTTCCGTCCACAGCTTTTCCGCCGCCTCGTCCAGCGGGCCGACGTAATTATTGCAGTAGTGGAAATAGTCGCGCACTTCTTCATAAGGGAACTGCGGGCCGGTCAAATCCTCGCCGCCGCCTTCCTGGCTTGACAGGCTGTCGGCCAGCGACTGCACCCGGTCTTGCAATTGGCGATAGGCTTGGTGCAGCGCCAGCATGCGCCGCGCCAGTTCGGGCGAGGCGGTGACGACGTTGCGCAATTCGGTGGAGGTCAAAGGGTCGCCGGTGAACAGCGGGTCGCCCAGGGCTTCCCGCAGGTCGGCCACCAGCCGCGCCTCGTCGTCCTCGACGAAGGAGGTGAGCTCAACCTCGAACAGGCCGGAGATGCGCAGCAGCACCGGCAGGGTGATCGGGCGCTGGTTATTTTCCAACTGGTT
>CALGOL010000536.1 GCA_937960755.1 uncultured Azospirillum sp. | reverse complement strand
GTGCTCTTCCGATCTAGGGCGCAACGCCGCTCCGGCGCGGCGGCGGCGGCCGAACGTCGTCTGAAAAGCGCTCACGCAGTTCGGCGAACCAGTCGAGATAATCCCGCGCCACCCGGCGGAAATCGAAATGCCGGCGGCTATGGCGGGCGGCGTTTTCGCTCAGACGGCGGCGCAGGTCCGGGTTTGTCAGCAAAATCGCCAGCTTTTCGGCCATGGCGTCGGCGTCGCCCGCCGCCGCCAAGCCGCCGCAAGCGTCCTGCGGATCGGCGGCCCGCCCGCCGGACCAATCGAAGGCGCTGACGATCTGTTCGGGTATGCCGCCGACCGCCGACGCCATCACCGGCAATCCGCAGGCCAGGGCCTCCATAACGACATTGGGATAGGTTTCCGCCCGCGCCATGTGTACGTAGACGTCGGCGGCGCGGTACAGGGCCGCCACCGTTTGCGGATCGTTTTGGAACGGCACGAACAGGACTTGCGCTTGACCGATGGTTTCCGGCGGACCGTTTTCCCCCAAACCGATCAGCAGCAAGCGGCGGCCCGGCAGACGGGCCGACAGTTTTTCCAGCGTCGTCCGCAAACCGGCGTAGTCTTTCCAAGGATTGGCGCGGATGCCGTTGGCGGCGAACAGCAGAACTTCGGCGTCGTCCGGCAAGCCGACGGCGCGGCGGGCTTCGGCGCGATCCCCTGGGCGGTAGATCGCCAGATCGACGCCTTGAGGGATGACCCGTCCTTCGACCATGCCGTCGGCCAGAATGCCGTTTTCGACCTTATCCATCAGCCAGCGGCACGGGGTTGCGACGTAAAGCCGGCTTTGCTGGAAAATCGCGCGCTTGCGCAGCCAGTTGCCGGCGGTGTCGTCTTGTTTCTGGCCGGGGTACAAGGAAAGATCGGGACACGCGCCGCAGCCGGTTCGCCAGCGGTCGCAATCCAAGGAATGGGCGCAATTGCCGCTGAGCAGCCAAGCGTCGTGCAGCGTCAACACGGTGGGCAGCGTGCGGCCCAGCCAAGGCAGGGCGCGCAAGTCGAAATACCAGCGGTGCAGATTGTGGCAGTGCAGGACGTCCGGCGGCGACGGCGGCAGGTCCAGCAGGTCCCATGCGCCGGCGAAATCGAAGAACTCCCGGCCGCGCTCAATGTCGGCGGCGATTTCGGAATCGGGGCGCCAGGGCGCCGCCAGCGGGTTGCGCGCCCGATAGCCGCGGTCGTTGGGCATGGCCAGCGCGTCGCCGGCGGCGTCGCGCTTCCAACCGACCGCCAGCCAGGATTCGCAGCCGTGAGCGCGATACGCGCGGGACAGATCTCGGGCGATTTTTTCGGCGCCGCCTGCTTGGTCGAAGGTGCTGACGCTGAGAATGCGCATGGGGTTGCCCTAATGTTTCTTCAGGCGGCGAATTGCGCCTTCCAGGCGGCGATCGCATCGACGGGCGGCTGCACCTTCAATGCGAAGCGGCCGGCGATCAGTTCTTCCAGGCGGCCGATCATCTGACGGGGCAGAACCGGCAGATTGACGTCTTTTCCCATTTCGAGCGCCCGGTTGTCCACGCCGATGATAAGGGTGCGGCGGCCGGCGGCGATGGCCCGCACCCCGGCGTGCAGGCGGGTGCCGATGCAATCAAGGGACATTTCCGAACGCAGCAGGCGATCAAGCGCCGCCAAGCTGGGCTGGATGATGTTGAAGCCGCCGCCCAATCGGGCGGCGTGCAGATAATCCTCCGGCCCTTGTATCCATAAATAGATTTGCCGGTAATGGCGGCGAAGGACGTCGACCAAATGCGCGTCCGAGGCGTCGGGCGCGTAGTGCGTCAAGGTGAGCAGAACGTTTTCCGCCTTTTCAGTCGGAATGGCGGCGCAATGCTCGGGCGTGACGTCCCACAGCGACGGGCAGCCGGTCATCAGCACATTATCGAAACCGAGACGCCGCAGCTTGTCGCAGGTGTAGCTGTCCCGCACCGAATGCAGACGGCTGCGGTCAAGGGCGCAAGACAGCACGTCGCGCGTATAAGGGGTCGGATCGCCTTGATACTGCCACCACCCGACGCCCATCAAGACGACGTTGCCCAGTTGCCGGGCGATGTCCAGGTCAAGCCCCCATTGGCGATAGGCCTGCATGTCGCTGGACAGGGCGTTGGTGCCGCCGAAGAAACTGTGGGCGCTGCGTCGCAGATAGCTGATCGCTTCCGGGCCTAAGCTGTCCAAATAAGGCAGCCGGATTTGAAAAGCGTCAGGGAACAGCGGCTCCAGATGGCGGTCCACCGCCTCCATGATGATCTGGTTGCCCAGGTTGTTGTCGCAGATCCGCGTGTCGAACACGCTTATCATCCGAAAGCCCTTGGCGAAATCATCCCAGGGGCGGGCGATGGGCGCGCTCATGCTTCGACGTTCCGGCGGTTGCTCATTTCCAGGCGGCGGCGGCGACAATGCTTGGGCATTCAGGGTCGTGCGCCGCCAGGGTTTCGGCGGGGAAATGATTGTGCATCAGATAATATGGCGACCCGGCGACGGTGGCGGCGTTGCCATAGGCGGACAATTCGACGGAGGAGAAATCCCGCAGCAAATCAGCCAAGGAATCGCGGGTGAAGCGCCAGCAATCCTTCGGATCCGGCGCGTATTTCTGCAAGATGGTCGGCGCGGTGACCAGCAGCAGACCGCCCGGCGCCAGCAAACGATGCAACTCAGCCGTCGCCGCCCGCGGGTCGGGGATGGCGGACAGCACATGGGTGCAAACAATAACGTCGAAGCTGGCGTCCGGAACGCCTTCGGCGTTTTGCAGATCGGCGACGATGGAGACGCCGGGGCTTGGCGTCACGCTCCAGACGTCATAACGGGCGACGCGGCCGTTTTGGCTGAGGAAATGACGATAAACCGGCGGATAGAATTCAACGCATCGACCATGCGTCAAATGACGGTATTGAGCGAGAAAAGTATTGATGTAGACGCGCGCCGGCGACGGCGGCGGCCAGAGATTGGGCGGGTAGTCGAAATGATTGAGCTTCGCCCCGAGGGCGAGCACATGGGCTAACAGCGTCTTGTACTGGTCTGCGGATAATTTTTCGACGCCGTCCAGCAAAGCGGCGACGTCGGGGTCGGCGGCGGCGGCCGCGGTCCGGCTCATTCCGCCGCCGCCAAGCCGTCGCCGCAGACCGGAGGCTGCGTCGGATACAAGGCGGCCTGAAGCCAGAAGCCGCGGGCGGAGGTTTTCGCTTCGCTGCACCCCTGACAAATCTTCGGCGACGAAAAATCGCCGCGCAGTTGGTCGCCGCGCTGCCGCATCATTCGGGCGGAATTGAATATTTCATTGGGATCTTGTTCGAGGATATTTCCCATTTTATATTTTGAGTCGTAATCTTCACAGCACATTTTAACTGTGCCGTCATGATCGATCATCATCGTTTTCCAGATATAGAAGCACGGAATTTGCGCATCGTCTTCAACCGGAGGCTTTTCAAAATAATCCCCCCAGGAAATCCACTGCGGCAAGATTATATCGTCGGCTTTGCCGCGCCAATATTCGACAAATTCCTTGATCTCTTCCGTCGAACACAGATCGGTTTTAACCAAAGACACCGCCATGCGCACGCGCCGCGGCTGTTCGCGCCGCAGGGCGTCGAAGCGCTCGATATTGGCGAAAGTGGTGTCGCGAGAAATTTTCATAACGTTTTCATAGGTTTCTTTGCGAAACCCATTGACGCTGAACGACACGACGTCCACCGGCGACGCCAATAGGCGACGGGCGCGCGCCTCGTCCAACAGACCGCCGTTGGTGTAGACGATGACCTGCGCGTTGGGGAAAACCGTCTTTTCATAGACCAGCTTGTCTTCCAAACGCTTGTCCAGCAGCGGGTCGCCCAGACCGGCGTGGGTGATCATATTGATCGGCGCGCCCCACGCTTTGATTTTGTCAATAATCAGCGCATGCTTGTCCGCCCGCAACACGCCCTTGACCCGGGTTTGCGCCGAATAAGGACACATGATGCAATCGGCGTTGCAAGCGTTGGTCATCTCTATGGCTAAATGGGTCGGCAAAAAAGCGCGACGATCGCCGACGGATCGGGCGATCAATTCCCTGAACTGATGATTAGTCATATTTTCTAAAGAACTTGCTTTTTGCTCTGGAGCGTTTTCTTTTTGCATAAGATTTAGCTCCTCTGCACGATGATTGATATATTATTCAAGTATTATTCTATTTAACCTTGCGCATCAGTATATCCGACCAAGCCGGAAGCGTCAACCAAGCTCGCCGGGCCGTCAATACGGGGCGCGCGCGGCTTGGCGTAAAAGGGCCGACAGGTCATCTCGTCTGGCTGACGGCGCAACGGCTCTGACGATCATCCGCGCCGGAATTCGGACCACGGTGATCGATGGGCGCGACGTTGTAAGCCCGATCAATAATATATTGGGGACGATGGCGAACCTCTTCATAAATTCGGCCGATATATTCCCCCAAAACCCCCAATGCCATCAACTGCACCCCACCCATGAACAATACCAATACAGTAATGGTCGGCACGCCGACGGGGTATTCTTGGCCTATAACCAGCTTTGCAATAACAGTGTAAAATATAAGAAAAACACTGGCGATCGCAATAAAAAACCCTGTCCACATCATCAAGGACAATGGATAGGTGGAAAATCCGAACACCCCGTTGAGGCCGATTTTTAGCGAGCCGAGGTAGCGGTTATATTTTCCTTGCCCTTCCAGACGGGGATCCCGATCATATTCAACATACGACTGTTTAAATCCGACAAGGGCGACCATGCCGCGCAAGAATCCGTGGCTCTCCTTAAGATGGCGCAACTCTTCGATCACCCGGCGCGTGACGATCCGAAAATCCCCGGTGTTGCGCGGGATCGACACATCTGAAATCGCATTAATCACCCAGTAACCGACCGCGGAAACCGCGCGTTTTATAAAAGTTTCACCCTTGCGGGAACTGCGCCGGGCGTAAACGACGTCGTTTCCTTCCATCAGCTTGGCGTAAAGATGCGGGATGACCTCCGGCGGGTCCTGCAAATCCACATCGATAACGACGCAAGTTTCGCCGCGGCAGTTCATCAATCCGGCGATTGTGGCCGCCGGCTGCCCGAAGCGCCGGGAGAACACCAGCAGCCCGATACAAGGGTCCGCCGCCGCCGCCGCCGCGATGACCTGTTCGCTGCGGTCGGTGGACGGATCAAGGCAGAACAGTATTTCATATGGACCAATCTCTTGTAAGATCGGCCGCACTCGCGCCAAAAAATGCGGGATGTTCTTCTCTTCATTATAAACCGGCACGACAACAGAAATTTTTGGCGCGCCGCTCTTCTGAAGGTCGTTTTCCAAGGACAATCCCGTCATAACGTCATCCGATCATAGAATATCCGTTCGCCCTTATCGTGACCGATCCGGAAAAGAACCCTGCGGCCGGTTGGGCGTTCACGCCTATTTCTCGCAGACGAGAATATGACGGAAGCCGTTCGGACCATATTCTTTGTAGCACGGGTGATTTTCATCCGGCATCCACGGCGTCACCCGAGAAAATCCAGTCTCCTCAAAAATACGACGCAGAGCGGCGCGTGTCGGAACAAAAGAAAACTCGCCCTTGCTGATCCAGAAGTATTTTCCATCCGGGGGGATTTCAAGCACGTCCCCCGGCATGTCGGAAACGGAACTGTCGATAATCGCCAGACGCCCGGTCGCCTGCGCCAGACGCTTGGCCACGCCGAACACGTCGGTCAAATGATACATCATGCCCAGGGCGAGGACTAAGTCAAAACCGGATTGCGGAATATCAATATTGTTATAATCGGCGACGTGAAATTCTATTCTCTGGTATTCAGGGCGATCATTACGACAGTCGCGGACGAAAAAAGCGTCCTTCACTAAATACTCGGTGACGTCAAAGGCGAAAACCGAATCCGCGCCCCGGTCGATGAGTTCAAAACTCCAGAATCCAGAGTTGCAGGCGACGTCCATGCAGCGCAGACCGGCGAGCGACGGGCCGAAATACTCGTGTACGCGCTCAAAAATCGCCTGTCGCCGGACGCCGTGCCAGTAGGGAAGCCAGTCCCACCACGGCTTGGTCAAGACGCCGTCGCCCAGGTCATGCTCATAGTGCCAAAAATTTTCCGCCGCCATCCGGCGTTTTTCTTCTATCGAAATAATTCTCGGCTCTCGCGCCGCGGGGTTTGGCGGCGGGAGGCTTGGCGCCTCGGAGCTTGGCGAGAGGGCGGCCGGCTCGGCCGGCGCGACGGCTTGCGTCGGCGGAATCTCGCCTACGGGATCGGTTCCCCAACGCGCCGCCCGATAAACGGCGGCGACCCGACGATAGGCGGGGGGCGGCAACACGCTGCGGAGAATATTTTTCAAGCCGGCGGCTGTCATTCTAACGTCATATCCCTTTATGAATAAACAAGCGGCGCTTGTTTTTCGCGCCATCGGCCAGTCAGGCGGCGCGATCATGGTTCAAATGCAACCCCTTTTCCAGCCTTGTCTTGCGTGAGCCGCGGCTGAATCCGGGCGATGGCGCTTTTTGGAAAGCGGCGCGGCGAGGGGCCGGATGCGGCGCGGCGGCGTCCATCGACCTCTCAGCCGGGCGTTCGGCGCATGTCCGCGCCTTCGTTGGTCCGCCACCCGCTAAAATCTGTTATTAGCTTGAACGCGCCGCCGCGCCGCCTTAGCTGCGCGCCTGTTTTAGCTGGATTTAGGTGGATTCACGTCATGTTCGCCGCTTTGCGCCGTTCGCTGCCGCCGTTGGCGATTCTGGCCACCGCCTTCGTCATTGCGACTCTGCCATTGTATTTCTATAAGATCTTCAATCTGGATTGGATAAACCATGTCTGGTTGGTCGGATACTACGCCGATCACTTGCGGCACACCGGATTGTTTCCCATTCATCTTGACGCCGACATCATTGAAGGCGGTTTTCCCGTCTTTTACGGCTTTCTTTTCTACGCCTTGGCCGGCGCGGTTTCGCTGGCGACCGGGCCGGACGCCGCCGTGCGTTGGGGGATCGTCCTGGGCTTCGCCGCGGTGTTTTTGCTGTATTATCGGATCGCGTACGACTTGACGCGCGACCAAATTTGGGCGGCGGCCGCGGCCGTCGCTCCGACGCTGTCGATTTACACCCTGACCAACTTGTATATTCGCGGCGCTCTGACCGAAGTCTTCGGCATTTTGTTCATCAGCTTGAGTTTGGGCTGCGCGCTGCGTTTCTTCACCCTGGCGGCGGATGAGAGACCAGGCCAGGGGCCGGGCCAGGGGCCGGGCCAGGGGCCGGGGGCCGGATCGGGCCGGGGCGCGATCCGGCGACTGGCTTGGCTGAACGGGGCCTTTCTGTTTTTTGTGCTGACGGTTGGGACCCATCCGATCACCGCTTATTTGGCGGCCCTGTACCTGCCTGCGCCGCTGGCGCTGTTGTCCGTCGCCTCCGGAGCGTGGCGGGATCGGCGGCATCTCGTCGCCGCGGCTGTCGGCGGCGTGACGACGCTGGTTTTGATCGGTCCTTGGCTGGTCAATACGATCGCTTTTTCCGCCTCGTTCCGGCTGCTGGACAGCTTCGCCTATATCCCGGACAGCATTGATTCGCCGCTGATGCGGTTGTTGCCGGGTCTGGTCGATCCGCGGGTGCTGAGCGGCGCGCCGATGATTGAAATCCCGACGCCGTTTCTCGAAGCGCCGATCAACTTGGCTCTGGCCGGGCTGGCGCTGATCCAGTTGATCGTGGTCCTCAGACTGCGGCTTTCCGGGCGAGAGGTCGGATCGGCAAGCGTCGCGGCGGTTTCACTGGCTGGGATTCTCGCCGTCGGGCTGCTGCTGGCTTCCCTGGACAGCGGCCTGTTCACCGGCTTGCCGGCGATTGAAGGCGCGGTGGCGCGGCTTCTTCACCCGACCCAGTACGTTTATCGGGTCGTCACCGGGATTAATCTGTTGCTTTTCATCGCCATGGTGGGGCCGCTGGCGCCGCCGGCGGCCAGACCGGCCCTGCAGAAAACGTGGCGCGGCGACAACTTGCGGATGGCTCTCGGCATGGCGCTGGGGATGACGCTGCTCGCCGGCGCGATCAAAACGGCGACGGTGTTTTCCGGGCGAGAGGCGTTTATGGTGCAAGTCGGGACCCGCAATTGGCCCGGCGTCATTCTCCAAGGCGGGACGCCGCCGCCGCCGCCGAGGCTGCCGCTTAACCACTATCAACAGCGCTACGACGCTTTGCTGGCCGACACTCGTCGGCTGCCGCCGACTTTCTACGGCGTCGCCGGCTATGCGATGGAGGGAATCATCGCCAAAGGCGCGGTCCCCGCCGACCGGCGGTTGGTGCAAGCGTCCCTGGCCCGCCCCCGCTTCGACCGCCGCCCGCCGCCGCCGACGCCGGTTCGCTGCGACGCCCCATGCGTCATTCGCACCAACATTATCGCCACCCGGCTGATTGACCTCGTCGTCGACGGAGCGCCCTTGCCCGCCGAACAGGTCATGATGGTGGACACCATGCTGGCTTTCGCCGCCCCGGCTGGCGAGCACGCCGTAACCTATGCGCCGCGCCGCGGCCTGCGCCGGGCTTACACGGCGGTCGTCTTCGCCGTCGGGTTGTGGATCGTCGTCAGCGGATTTCTCGCGCTGGCGGCGCGGCTGACCCGGGAACGGCCGGCCCGGGAACGGCCGGCCCGGGGACAGTCGGCCCGGGAACAGTCGGAGGACGGCGACTCCGCCGCGGCGTAAGCCTTCGCCGTCGTCTGGGCCTTACCTGTTCTTGAGCCGGCTAATTCTTGACCCCGCCAAAGCAAGCTGCTTTAGTGTCGCGGCTTTTCAGCGATGCGGCCGGAACGGCCGGCGCAAAACGGAATCCAGAACAGAACATGTCTTCAGCCGCTCTCAGCATGCCGGACGTTGAAATCTATATTGATTGCGCGGATATCGCCTCAATCCGCAAGGCGGTGGCGGCTGATGGGCGCATCGCCGGCTTCACCACTAATCCCGCCCTGATGCGCAAGGCGGGGGTGACGGATTATCGCGAATTCGCTCTCGCCGCCATCGCCACCGCCGGAGAGCGGCCGATCTCTTTCGAGGTGGTGTCCGACGATTTCGACGAGATGGAGCGCGAAGCCTTCGTCATCCGTAGTTGGGGCGGCAACACCTTCGTCAAGATCCCCGTGACCAACAGCCTGGGCGTTTCATCCGCCCCGCTGATCCGTCGGCTGTCCGCCGCCGGCGTTCCGGTCAACGTCACCGCCATCTTGACCGTTGAACAAGCCCGCGACGTGGCCGAGGCGCTGTCGCCCGACACGCCGGCCGTCGTGTCGGTGTTCGCCGGCCGCATCGCCGACACCGGCGTCGACCCGATTCCGGTGATGCGCGAGGTCGTGTCGATGACGGCCCGCTTGCCGAAGGCGAAAGTTCTGTGGGCTAGCCCGCGGGAATTGCTCAACCTTTTCCACGCCGCGGAAATCGGCTGCCACATCATAACCATGACCCCCGATTTGCTGGCCAAATTGGCGTTGATCGGCAAGGATCTGACGGAATATTCGCGGGAAACGGTCTTGATGTTTCTGAACGACGCCACCTCCGCCGGCTATCGTCTGGCCTAGGGCGGACGGAGCCGACGACATGGCCGCCGCCCTCCCCCGTCATTCCTTTATCACCGGCGGCGCCGGCTTCATCGGCTCCAATCTCGCCGACCGTCTGCTGGCCGACGGCGAGCGGGTGACGGTTTACGATAATCTGGCGACCGGTTTTATCGAGTTTCTCGCCGACGCCCGCCGCATCGGCGGCGACCGTTTCCGTTTCATCCAAGGCGACCTGCTGGACGAAGCGGCGTTGAACCAGGCGATGGCCGGCGCGGATCAGGTGTTCCATCTGGCGGCCAACGCCGACGTGCGTTTCGGCACCCAGCATCCCCGCAAGGATCTGGAGCAGAACACCATCGCCACCCATAACGTGTTGGAGGCGATGCGGCTTAATGGCGTGAAGCGCATCGCGTTCTCCTCCACCGGTTCGATTTACGGCGAGCCGGAAGTGTTCCCCACGCCCGAAGACGCGCCCTTCCCCATTCAAACATCGCTGTACGGCGCCTCGAAGCTGGCGGGAGAGGGCTTGATCCAAGCCTATTGCGAAGGGTTCGGCTTCCAGGGCTTCATCTTCCGCTTCGTCTCCGTGCTGGGAGAGCGTTACACGCACGGCCATATCTTTGATTTTTACAAGAAGTTGTCGGACGACCCGACGCGCCTGCCCGTGCTTGGCGACGGCCGGCAACGCAAGTCCTACATGCATGTTCAAGACTGCATCGACGGCATGCTGCTGGCGCTGGAGAAGGCGGAAGGCAAGGTCAATATCTTCAACCTCGGCTTGGACGCCTATATGGAGGTTAACCGCTCCATCGCCTGGATCGCCGAACGGCTGGGGGTGAGTCCGGCGCTGGAATACGCCGGCGGCTCGCGGGGGTGGATCGGCGACAGTCCGTTCATTCTCCTCGACACCGCCCGCGCCCGCGCGCTCGGCTGGCGGCCAAAGCTGGATTTGCAGGAGTCGGTGGCGCGCACGGTGGATTGGCTGCGCGCCAACCCTTGGGTGTTCGAGCGGCGACCATGAAAGTCTGCGTATACGGCCTGTGGCATCTGGGATCGGTGACCGCCGCTTGTCTCGCCGCCGCCGAGATTGAAACGGTCGGGCTGGACGACGACGCGACGACGACGAGCGGGTTGGCGGCAGGCCGACCGCCGCTGTTCGAGCCGGGCTTGTCCGAACTGACCGCCGCCGGGCTGGCGTCGGGCCGGCTGTCCTTCACCACCGACCCGGCGGCGGCGTTGGCTGGGGCGGCCGTCGTCTGGGTGGCGTTCGACACCCCGGTCGACGACGACGATCGCGCCGACGTTGGTTTTGTCGTCGAACGGATCGCCGCGCTGTTTCCTTATCTGGAAGACGGGGCGGTGGTGCTGATCTCCGCGCAATTGCCGGTGGGCACAACCGCCGGGCTGGAGCGCCGCTTCGCCGCCGTCGCCGCCGGGCGCGCCGTCTCTTTCGCCTGCTCGCCGGAAAATCTGCGGCTGGGCAAGGCGATCGAAGCGTTCCGCAATCCTGGCCGCATCGTCGTCGGCGTGCGGGACGACCGCGCCCGCGCCGTGCTGGAGCCGTTGCTGGCGCGGTTTTGCGACGCCTTGCTGTGGGTCGGCGTCGAATCGGCGGAGATGACCAAGCACGCGCTAAACGCCTTTCTCGCCACTTGCGTCGTTTTCATCAACGAAATCGCTTCGGTTTGCGAACGGGTCGGCGCCGACGCCGGCGAAGTGGAGGCGGCGTTGCGGGCCGAACCGCGCATCGGCCCGCATGCCTATCTGCGGCCGGGCGCGGCCTTCGCCGGCGGCACGCTGGCCCGCGACGTGACGTTTCTGGGCGACATCGCCGCCGACCGCGGCTTGGCGACGCCGCTGTTGTCCGGGGTGCTGCCCAGCAATCAAAGCCACCGCAAATGGGCGTTTCGGCGGTTGCAGACCCTGCTGGGCGACTTGCGCGGCCGAACGGTGGCGGTGTTGGGGTTGTCGTACAAACCCGGCACCGACGCTCTGCGCCGCTCCATCGCGGTGGAGCTGTGCCGCGATCTGGTGGCCGCCGGGGCGCATGTGCGGGTCTGCGACCCGGTGGTCGCCGCCCCGCCCGACGATCTGGCGGGCCGGGTGACGACGGCGATCTCGGTCGCCAGCGCCTTCTGCAGCGCAGCCAGTGCGCGGTCGATTTGCCCATCGT
>CALGOL010000535.1 GCA_937960755.1 uncultured Azospirillum sp. | reverse complement strand
CGAGATTACAAGGTGACTGGAGTTCAGACGTGTGCTCTTCCGATCTAAGAAGAATTGCCGCGCCGCGGCGGTGAGGCGCGGCAATTCTTCTTCGACCAGTTGGGCGCGGTCGGCCTTCAAGCCGACGATGCGCTCAAAACCGCCCCAATAAGCGTGCAATCCATCGGTCGCGGCCTGGGTCGAACGGGCGTCGTCGCCGGTCGCCGCGGCTGCCAACCGGGCGAGATGAACCGCCATGGCGTCGCGCTGGCGCGTCGCTTCGTCAAAGCTGTCGACGTCGCCTTCCGTCATGTGGTCGCGCACGGCGATTTCCAAGTTGCGCAGGCCAATTTCCAATTCGGCCGCCGCCGCCGTCAGTTCGGCGCGGCGGGAAAAGCCGTCAACGCCCGAAAGGGTCGCCTGCAAAAAGCCCCAGCCGGCGAAGGCCAGCAGCAAAATCATCGCGCCGACGACGGCGAAGCTGAGAGCCAGTCGGCCGGCGAGGCGCAGATTGTCGTAGCGTCGCCGCCAGTCGGCCAGCAGCCCGCGCTGACGGTCAGAAAGCGCGTCTTCGCCCGATTCCGCTTTGCTGACGTGCGCCATGGCCCGGCCATCCAGTATTTAACATTTTAAGCAAGTTGCGCGCGGCGTTTGCGCCCGCGGCGAGCGGTGGGGCCCACGGCGGGGATTGTAGCTTGCGCATTGCGGCGTTGAAACAGTCTTGTCGCTTTGCGGCGACATTTGGCGCATTTCAATTTCATTACACCAGATGTCGGGGTTTTTCCGTCTGTGGCGTTTTGAATGCTGGCGCCCACTACATCTATGCGTTATGGTGCGCTCACGTTCTCGCGGTTTTCTCCGTCCCTAATCTTTTGAGGAGCGGCGCGTTGGCAGGCTTGGGCTCACAACTTGCACGCTTCAGCCGGCGATCCGCCGCCGCACAACGGTTTTCCCGCGTTGAACAACCGCCGTCGCCGACCTCCCCTTTGGGGAGGTTTTTTTATGGCCCGGCTTCGCCTTCCGCCCCGCCTCCCGCCGCTTTTAAGACCAGAGGACCGCGCCATGGCTAAACGTACTTCCCGCGCCGCCGCTCCCGCCAGCGACTCCTATCGCGAAGAATCCGCGGTCCATCCCCTGTTCGCCTCGCCGGCGACGCGCTGGGACCCGCTGGGGCCGCGCGGCGACGAGCGGCGCCGCGCTCAAAGCTATATCCGCAAGGTCAAGCCGCAGAGCGCCAACCAGCAACACTTGATGGAGGCGATTCGCGATCACGCCCTGGTGCTGGCGCTGGGGCCGGCCGGCACCGGCAAGACCTATCTGGCGATTTCCTCGGCCGTCGAAGCGCTGGAGGAAGGCAAGGTCGACCGTATCGTGCTGTCCCGCCCGGCGGTGGAGGCGGGGGAAAGCATCGGCTACCTGCCGGGCGACCTGCATGAGAAAATGGCCCCCTTCCTGCGCCCGCTCTACGACGCGCTGTCGGATCGGCTGGGCGGCAAGCGGCTGCGCCAGTTGATGACCGAAGGGGTGATTGAAATCGCCCCGGTCGGCTTCATGCGCGGCCGCACGCTCAACAACGCCTTCGTGGTGATCGACGAGGCGCAGAACTGCACCTACTCCCAAATCAAAATGCTGCTGACCCGGCTGGGCTGGCATTCCACCATGGTGCTGACCGGCGACCCCGACCAGACCGACCTGTTGGACAATCTGTCCGGCCTGTCCGACATCGCCCGCCGGCTGGAAGCGGCCCCCGGCATCGCCGTGGTGCGGCTGGAGGATCGCGACATCGTGCGCCACCCGCTGGTGGCGGCGATGCTGCCGCTGCTGTAAGCTCCGCCCCCGTCTGCGTCTTAAGGCGGGAGAACGGGAAGATGGCGACAATCAAGGCGGTGCTGACCGGCCATAGCCGCGGGTTGGGCGCGGCTATGGCGGAGGTTCTGACAGCGCGCGGCGTCGCGGTGCTGGGCGTCTCCC
>CALGOL010000534.1 GCA_937960755.1 uncultured Azospirillum sp. | reverse complement strand
CGCTTGGCCGCCCGCGCCGCGGCGACCGGCGCGCTGTTCCGCTTTCCCGCCGATCCGGCGCCGGAAACGCCTGCGGCCATAACCGGGACGTCGGGCGAATGACCGGTTCGGACGCGCAAAAGCTGGTGGTCATCACCGGCCTGTCGGGCGCCGGCATGTCCGTCGCCCTGAAGGCTTTGGAGGATTTGGGCTTCGAAGCGGTGGACAATCTGCGCTTGTCGCTGTTGCCGATGCTGCTGTCGCAGACCAAATCGGCCGGCCGGCCGCTGGCGGTGGTGATCGACAGCCGCACCCGCGATTTCGCCGCCGCCGTCCTGTTGGACGAGTTGCAGGCGCTGCGCGCGGCGCCGGGGCTGGAGCCCGGCTTGCTGTATTTGGATTGCGCGCCGGAAACCTTGCAGCGCCGTTTCACCGAAACCCGCCGCCGCCATCCCCTGGCCGCCGACCGCACCGTCGCCGACGGCATCGAGCGGGAACGCGCGCTGCTGGCCCCGGTGCGGCTGGCCGCCGACTGGTGCATCGACACCACCACCTTATCGTTGCACGACTTGCGCCGGCTGCTGGGGGCGCAGTTCGCGCTTTCCGGCGCGCCGCGGCTGACGGTGTTCGTCACCTCCTTCTCATTCCGTCAGGGCTTGCCGCGGGAAGCTGATCTGGTGTTCGACGTGCGTTTTCTCGCCAACCCGCATTGGGAGCCGGATTTGCGGCCGCTTTCCGGGCTGGATCAGCCGGTGGCGCGTCATGTCGCAGCCGATCCCGGCTTTGACGAATTTTTTGACCGCTTGACGGGCTTGTTGCGGCCACTGTTGCCGCGCTACAACCGCGAGGGAAAAAGTTACCTCACCATCGCAGTCGGCTGCACCGGCGGCCGGCACCGGTCGGTGTTCGTGGCGGAGCGTTTGGGCGCTTGGCTGCGGGAGCAGGGAATAAAAGTGGGCGTCAATCACCGGGATCTGGCGCGGCCGGATCGCTCGGCGGCGCCCGCAGCCGGGTCGGCCGGCGAGGAAGCAACGGACAAAGCGCCGGAAGTGAAGGGGTTCGGATGATCGGCATGGTCGTGGTGACGCACGGGCGTCTGGCGGAAGAATTTATTTCCGCCATGGAGCACGTCGTCGGCCCGCAAGAGCAGGTGCGCGCCATCTGCATTGGGCCCGACGACGATATGGAGCAACGGCGCAGCGATATTCTTAATTCGGTCGCCGAAGTGGACGACGGCTCCGGAGTGGTGGTGTTCACCGACATGTTCGGCGGCACGCCGTCCAACCTCGCCATCTCCATCATGGATCGCCGCAAGGTTGAAGTAATCGCCGGAACCAATCTGCCGATGTTAATCAAGCTCGCCACGGTGCGGCGCACCGACCCCCTCGACAAGGCGGTGATCGCCGCCAAGGACGCCGGGGTTAAATACATCTACGTCGCCTCGACGCTGCTGGCCGCCGGGTGAAAGCATGAGCAAGATTCAGCGGCAGGCGATGATTTGCAATCAGCGCGGCCTGCACGCCAGAGCCGCCGCCAAGTTCGTCAAGGTCGCCGCCGCCTTTCAGGCCGACATTGAAGTGCGCAAAGGCGATCAGGCGGTTTCCGGCCAATCCATCATGGGCTTGATGATGCTGGCCGCCGGCATCGGCTCCACCGTGGAGATTTCCGCCTCGGGCGAGGACGCGGAAGCGGCGATGGCCGCCGTCCTCGACCTTATCGAGCGTAAATTCGATGAGGAGTGACGGCAAGGCGGCGGGCTCCGGCGCGCGGCGCGAACTGCGCGGGCTTGGCGCGTCGCAAGGCGTCGCCATCGGCGCCGCCCATGTCGTAGAAACCGGCTCGGTCGATACGCCGGAATACTGCTTGCCGGTCGACGCCGTCGAATCGGAAGTGCTGCGCCTGCGCGACGCCGTCGCCAAAGCGCGCCGCCAAATCGGCAAGCTGGAGGAAAAAGCCCGTCAGTTGCCCGGCGCCGCCGCGGAAGAAATGGGCTATCTGCTCGACGCCCACCGCGCCATGCTGACCAACAGCCGGTTGACCCGCGGGGTCGAGCGCCGCATCGTCGCCGAACGCATCAACGCCGAAGCCGCCGTGCAGGCGGAAATCGCCGTCATCGCCCGCAGCTTCGCTGAAATGGACGACGCCTACATCGCGTCGCGCATCGCCGACGTGCGCGAGGTTGGGCGGCGGCTGATTCGCAATCTGATGCAGCATCAGTACCGCGGCTTTTCGCGGTTGGCGCCCGGCGCCATTCTGCTGGCCGAAGAAATCACCCCCGCCGACGCCGCGCTAATCGACCCGCGCCAAGTGGCGGGCTTCGCCGCCGTGCTGGGGGGGGCGGAAGGCCACACCGCGATCATGGCGCGCTCGCTGGGCTTGCCGGCGGTGTTGGGCGTCGCCGGTCTGCTTAACGACGTGCGCAACGGCGCCACGGTCATCATCGACGGCGGCGACGGTCGGGTTATCATTGATCCCGATCCGGCGACGCTGGCCGACTATCAAGCCCGCATGGCGGAGCAAAAACGCCGCCGCGAGGCGCTGAGGGCGCTGTCGGGGCTGTCGGCGGAAACGCTGGACGGCGAAACGGTGACGCTGCTGGCCAACGTCGAATTGCCGCGGGACGCGGCGCACGCGCTGGCCTGCGACGCCCGCGGCGTCGGCCTGCTGCGCACCGAATTCATGTTCATGAACCGCGAAGAATTGCCCACCGAAGACCAGCAATACGAGATATTGCGTGAACTGGTATTGGCGATGAAAGGGCTGCCGGTCACCGCCCGCACCTTCGATCTGGGCGGGGAAAAGCTGGTGGGCTGGATGGCCGGGCGCTACGCCGAGCCCGCCAACCCGGCCTTGGGCCTGCGCGCCGTGCGATTGAGCTTGAAAGAGCCGCGGCTGCTGGATGAACAATTGGCCGCCATGCTGCGCGCCGCCGCGCATGGGCCGATGCGCATTCTGGTGCCGATGGTGTCCACCATTGACGAAATCCGCGAAGTGCGCGCGGCGATGGCGCGCGCCCAACGCCGGCTGCTGCGCCGCGGCGCGGTTTTCGCCGATCCCGCCCCGCCGTTAGGGGCGATGATCGAAATCCCCGGCGCCGCCTTGGCCGCCGATTCGCTGGCGCAAGCCTGCGACTTCTTCGCCATCGGCACCAACGATCTGACGCAATACACCCTGGCGATCGACCGCGCCGACGATCAGGTCGCGCGGCTCTACGATCCGCTGCATCCAGCGGTGTTGCGCTTGATACACTTCACGGTCGGCGCGGCGCGCCGCGCCGGCATTCCGGTTTCGGTGTGCGGCGAAATCGCCGGCGATCCGCGCTACACCCCGCTGCTGCTAGGCTTGGGGGTGCGCGAGCTTTCCATGTCTCCGCCCAATCTGCCGGTGGTGAAGGACCGGGTGCGGCGACTGCGCATGGCGTCGGCGGCGACGCTGGCGGAACAGGTGATGGCGGAATGGGAACGCCCCCGCATCGCAGAGCTGCTGGCGGCGGTGGACGACGAGGACGCCTGACGCCGGCCGCGGCGGTGACGGGGCGCGCGGGGATAAGTTAAACCGTCGCAGAGATGAAATTTTTCGCTTGCATGACAGGGCTGTTCCGCATTATACCCCCGCCACCGCAGCCGATTGGCTGACCCAGAGATTAGAAACGCAAGTTTCGGGGCCATAGCTCAGCTGGGAGAGCGCTACAATGGCATTGTAGAGGTCAGGAGTTCGATCCTCCTTGGCTCCACCAAATTCGGAAAAGCCCGGCGATTATTCGCCGGGCTTTTTCGTTTGCCTGCGAGTTAGCGTAACGATGAGGCGAGCTCGGACATGTTCGCAAAATGGTCGCTCCTTTAACACATCAAAAAAATGTGTTAGAAAAACGCCGTTTTGTTAACACGTCGAGTCTCACATGTTAAAGCCATCCTATCACATACCGTCGCTGCCGCCCTCTTTTGAGCTGGAGACTCCGGCGGTGTTAAGGGCGGCGAGCGAGGCTCATCGCTACTTGGCGGAAGTCAAAGGATTAGCCAAGGCGATACCCAATCAAGGCATCCTGATCGACACGCTTTCATTACAAGAGGCGAAAGCCAGCTCAGAAATTGAAAACATCGTCACGACGCAAGACGAATTGTTCCAAGCGGATTTGTTTCCAGAAGGTCCGCGTTCGGCGGCGGCTAAAGAAGTGGCGCGCTACCGCGACGCTCTGAAGCTGGGATTTAAAGCAATGTATGCCTCTGAAGGTCTGATTACGAACAACACATTGATCTCTATGTTTCAAACCCTGAAGCGCACGACAGGAGAATTTCGCGTCACACCTGGAACAACGCTTAAAAACGACCAGACTGGCGACACCGTTTACGTTCCGCCTCAAAACGGACAGGAAATCATTGCTCATATGACGGCGCTGGAGCGCTTCATTAACGACGATGCTCTATCGGATCTTGACCCGCTGGTCAAAATGACGGTGATTCACCATCAGTTTGAAAGCATTCATCCTTTCCCGGACGGCAACGGCCGTCTGGGCCGCATTCTAAACGTGCTCTATTTGACTAGAGTGGGGTTGCTGGACATCCCGATTCTTTATCTCAGCCGCGCAATCACCGAAAGCAAAGGCGAGTATTACCGACTGCTTCAGGCGGTGCGCGACGACGGCGCATGGGAAGCTTGGGCGCTCTACATGTTGCGGGCCGTCGCTTCCACCTCGCGCTCGACGCTGGCGTTGATTGACGGGATTCGCAGTCAGATGTCGGATTACAAACACCGTATCCGCAGTGATATGCCGAAAATATATTCTCAAGATTTACTAAACAATTTATTCCGACACCCTTACACCAAAATAGACTTCTTGCAAAGCGAACTAAATATTACGCGTCAGACGGCCTCCCGTTATCTTGAGCAATTGACCGAAGCGGGTTTTATCGAAAAACGCCAAGTTGGGCGTATGAATTATTATATCAACACCAGCCTGGTAGATTTATTCATAAAAGTATCAGAAAAATCATAGTAACGCCTGACACTGACGGGGGAGACAAAAAATCGCCCCCTCAGCCCTCGTGCAGCTTGGAGCGGATTACTCGGACCAGCGATTCCATGCCGCCGTCAGAGCTTTCAATCGCCTTAATCAGCTTGTCGCGCAGCATCTGCAATTGCGGGCTCTTCTCCGAGGCGCGCTGAATCGCCAAGGCGACGTCGTCTGACGACATATTGACGTCGCCGGAGTCGGCGGGAGCGATTTCTTTCTTGCTCATTTACGGCCTCCTTTCACGGCGCCGGGACAGGATCACCCCTCGCCGCGGCGCGGCGCGTTGCGCACCCGTAAGCGCTTCAGCCGCCGCGGGTCGGCGTCCACCACCTCAAACTCAATGCCGGAGGCATGGCGCAGCAGCTCGCCCCGCCCCGGCACCCGGCCGGCCAGCGACACCACCAGACCGCCCAGGGTGTCGATGTCCTCGCGCTCCTCGTCGGTCAGCACCGGCCCGACCCTCTCCTCGAAATCTTCAATGGAGACGCGGGCGTCGGCCAGCAACGAACCGTCCGGCCGTTCGATCAGCGGCGGCGACTCCTCGTCGTCGTGTTCGTCCTCAATCTCGCCGACGATTTCTTCAACCAGATCTTCAATGGTCACCAAGCCGTCGATGCCGCCGAATTCGTCCACCACCAAGGCCATGTGCTGGCGGCTTTCGCGCATCTGCAACAGCAGGTCCAACACCGGCATGGACGGGGCGACGATCGGCACTTCCCGCAGCACGTCTTTCAGCTCGGCGCGCTTTTGCCCGACCATCAGCGACAGCACGTCCTTGATATGGACCATGCCCAACACGTCGTCGAGGTTCTCTCGGTAGACCGGCATGCGGGAATGGGCGTCGTCGGCGAAGCGGCGGATCAGTTCCGGCAGCGGCGTTTCGACATCGACCGCAATGATGTCCACCCGCGGCACCATGACGTCGACCACGGTGCGGTCGCGCAGCTTCAAGATGTTGCCGAGCAGCAGCTTTTCGCCCGCTCCCAGCGCGTCCTGGCTATCCGCCGGTTCTTCGATTAATTCTTCGATGGCGTCGCGCAAGGTGGCGTCGCTGCGCCCCTTCACTGCGGAACGGAACCAGTTGCGGAACAAGCCGGCGATGGAGCCGCCTTCTTCGTCTGCCCCTTCGCGGGGCGACCGACTGTCGGATATGTCGCTCATGGCCTTTTGGTTGAGCCGTTTCGGGAGGTCTCCACCGCTCGGAATCAGTCGCCGCCGGGCCGTTCGGCGTAGGGGTCGGGAAAGCCCAACGCCGCCATCGCCGCCGTCTCCAGCCGCTCCATCTCCGCGGCTTCATCCTCCGCCTCGTGGTCATAGCCTAACAGATGCAATACCCCATGCGCTACAAGGTGCATGAAGTGAGCGTCGAAAGTTTTTCCCTGCTCGGCGGCTTCCCGCGCCACCGTCTGTTGCGCGACGACGACGTCGCCCAGCAAGGTCGGGGCGTCCTCCCCGGCGTCCGGGCCTTCGGCGTCCTCAAAGGCGAACGACAGCACGTTGGTCGGCTTGTCCTTGCCGCGGTAGTCGCGGTTAAGCTGTTGAACCAGCGCGTCGTCGGCCAGCACGATGGAAAGTTCGACGGCGCCTTCGGGCAAATCGCCGGCCATGGTCAGTGCGGCGTTGGCGGCTTTCTCCGCCAGCGCTTCAAAACGTTCGTCCCAATCGCCGGCCTGGATGGAGACGATGATCTCCACCTCGCTCAGCTTGCCCGCCTTATCTTCCATGACCCGTTCCATTTTTCGCCGCGGCGGCGGCCCTGGCGTCGTAAGCGCGCACGATGCGCGCCACCAAGGGATGGCGCACCACGTCGACATCGGTAAAGCGCACCACCCGCACGCCTTCCACCCCTTCCAGAATCTCCAGCGCATCGGCGAGGCCGGAACGCTGGCCCGGCGGCAAGTCCACCTGGCTGAGATCGCCGGTGATCGCCATGCGCCCGCCCTCGCCCAAGCGGGTGAGGAACATTTTCATCTGCATGGCGGTGGTGTTTTGCGCTTCGTCCAGAATGACGAACGCATTTGCAAGGGTGCGGCCGCGCATGAAGGCCAGAGGCGCGACCTCGATGTCGCCGGTCGCCATGCGGCGCTGCACCTGCTCCGGCGGCATCATGTCGTTGAGCGCGTCATAGAGCGGGCGCAGGTAAGGGTCGACTTTGTCGCGCATGTCGCCGGGCAGGAAGCCCAGCCGCTCCCCCGCCTCCACCGCCGGGCGGGTGAGCACGATGCGCTCCACCTGCCCCGCCAGCAGCATGGCGACGGCCTGCGCCACGGCGAGATAGGTCTTGCCGGTGCCGGCCGGGCCGACGCCGAACACCATTTCGCTTTCGGCCAGCGCCTTGAGATAGGCCCCTTGCATGGCGGAACGCGGGCTGACCGCGCCGCGCCGCCGGGTCTTCATTCGCAAATCGGGTCGGACGATGGCGGCCAGCGCCTGTTCGCGCACGCCGGCGCCGGCGCCGGAATTGACGACGTCTTCGGCCGACGCGATGCGCACCGCGGCGTCAACCTCGCCCGGTCCCACCTCCAGCCCGCTTTGCAACCGGCCATAGAGCGCGCCCAGCGCCACTTCCGCCACCGCCACCGCGTCGGGATCGCCGGAAACCGCCAGCACGTTGCCGCGGGTCGCCAGCCGCACCCCCAACTGGGTTTCAATGCGCGCCAAATGCCGGTCGTGCTCGCCATAGAGCAGCGGCAACAGCCGGTTGTCGTCGAAGGACAGTTCGACCCGCCGGACGTCCCGCCCGCTCACGCCGCCTGCTCCGCCGGGTTTTCATCATCGGGAGCGACGGTGACGACTTGGCCGCCCAGACTGTTGACGTGAGCCGACTCGATACGGACATCGACGATCTGGCCGAGCAGACGGTCGCCGGCCAGCGCGTGCGCCGACTGCATGTGCGGCGTGCGGCCGAGCAACTGGCCGTCGCGCTTGCCGCGGCGGTCGAACAGCACCGGCACGGTCTTGCCGATGAAGCCGTGATTGAAGGCGAGCTGCTGGGCTTCCAGCAATTGTTGCAAGGCGGTCAGCCGGGCGCTTTTGACGTCTTCGGGAACCTGCAAGCCTTCGGTCGCCGCCGGGGTGCCGGGACGCGGGCTGTATTTGAAGGAATACGCCTGGGCGTAGCCGACATCCTGCACCAGCCGCAGGGTGTCGGCGAAGTCGGCGTCGGATTCGCCGGGATATCCCACGATGAAATCCCCCGACAGCGCCAGATCGGGCCGCGCCGCGCGCAGCTTGTCCGCCAGCCGGCGATAGTCGTCGGCGGTGTGCTTGCGGTTCATCGCCCGCAAGATGCGGTCGGAGCCGGCCTGGATCGGCAAATGCAGGAACGGCATCAGCTTGGGCAGCCGGCCGTGCGCCGCGATCAAATCGTCTTCCATGTCGCGGGGGTGCGAGGTGGTGTAGCGCAGCCGCTCCAGCCCGTCGATGTCGGACAAGGCTTCCAGCAGGCGCGCCAGCCCCCAGGTCTTCCCGTCAGGCCCTTCGCCATGAAAAGCGTTGACGTTCTGGCCTAACAGATTGATTTCCTTGGCGCCTTGCGCGACCAGATTGCGGGCTTCCGCCACAATCTGCGCCACGCCACGGGAATACTCCGCGCCGCGGGTGTAGGGCACGACGCAGAAGGTGCAAAACTTGTCGCAGCCTTCCTGCACGGCGAGGAAGGCGGAAACCCCCTGCCCGCCCTGTTCTTGCGGCAAGCTGTCGAACTTGCTGTCGGCGGGAAAGTCGGTGTTGAGCACCGCGCCGCCGGCCCGCGCCGCCTTGGCGACCATTTCCGGCAGGGTGTGATAAGCCTGCGGACCGAACACCAGATCGACATAGGGCGCGCGGGCGACGATCTCTTCGCCTTCGGCCTGGGCGACGCAGCCCGCCACCGCGATAATCATCCTGTCGCCGGCCTTGGCCTTGCGCTCTTTCAGCGGTTTCAGCCGGCCCAGATCGGAAAACACCTTTTCCGAGGCTTTTTCGCGGATGTGGCAGGTGTTGAGGATCACCATGTCGGCGTCCTCCGCCTCCTCCGTCGGTCCATAACCCAGGGGCGCCAGCACGTCCGCCATGCGGGCGGAATCGTACACGTTCATTTGGCAGCCCCAGGTTTTAATCAGGACTTTTTTTGTTTTGGCGGCGAAAGCGGGGGCGTCGGCTTGCGAGACGGTTTTGGTCGGCGAGGTCTGGTTCACGGTCATAAATCCACAAATTCCGCGGCGTTTTTCGGCGATGGCGCGGGGGCGGCCGGCATCATAGCCGCCGTTTCCCCCGGCGCCAAAGCACAAACATCGGGTGTGAAGACCGTATCGCCGCTTATTCGCCGCCGCTTTCGCCTTACGCCGCGCGCTGGCCGGAGCGCAGGCGGGCGTAAAGGCCGCCTTCGATAAAGCGTTGCAGGTAAGCCGGAACTTCGACCTCCACCAGCGCCGGCTCCTTCACCCCCAATTCGGCGAGGCCGGGCAGATTGCCGGACAGCACGTTGTCGGTCTTCAGCATCTCGACCTGGTCGCGGGTCAGCGCCGGGGCGATCACCGGGGTCTTCTCCAAAACGCCGCCGAGAATTTCCGCCGCCTTCCACGGCACCGGCGCAAGGCAGACGTTCGGCCGTTCAATGGTCTTCAGCGTGAATTCCAGCAATTGCTTGAAGCTGTAGACCACCGGGCCGCCAATCTCATAGGTCTTGCCGGCGGCGGCGTCGCTGACCGCGGCGGTCGCCAGGGCTTCGGCCAGATCGGCGACATAGACCGGCTGGAACTTGGTTTCGCCGCCGCCGATCAGCGGCAAGGCCGGGGCGATTTGCGCCATGGCGGCGAATTTGTTGAAGAAGCCGTCTTCGGGGCCGAAGACGATGGACGGCCGCAGAATGGCGGCGCCGGGGAACGACGCCCGGACCGCCGCTTCGCCTTCCGCCTTGGAGCGGGCGTAGGCCGCGGCGCTGGCGGCGGTCCGGGC
>CALGOL010000533.1 GCA_937960755.1 uncultured Azospirillum sp. | reverse complement strand
GGCCGGCGCAATCGCGCACGTCCGTCTCGACGCCAAAGCCGCCGTCCCACGCGCGCGCAAAAGCGGCCGCGCCGTTGCGCTCGCCCGGCTCGCGCCAAAATCCTCTGTGCGCGACAATCCGCACCGGCTTGATCCCTCATTCCAAATCCGCCGCGCCGCCGCCGTTTGACCGCCGTCTCTTGATCTGATACCCACGCCAATCGGGCGGCGCTGAAACCGCCGACGGCTTGACACAGCGGGTGCGGATGGAGACCACGGCGGAAATACTGGGACAGGCGTTGCATCTGCATCGTGACGGCGATTTCGTCGCCGCGCGCGATTTATACCGAAAAGTTCTCGCCGCCGACCCTGAAAATTGCGACGCCCTCCACCTGCTCAGCCTGATTCTCGCCCGCATCGACAAACGCTACGCCGAAGCCCTGACGATGATCGGGACGGCGCTGCGTCGCAATCCGCAATTCGCCGCCGCCGCCGCCAACCGCGACGCCATGCTGACGCAAGCGCTGATCCGTTGCCGCGAACTGGCGGCGCAAGGCGACGGCTGGGCGGAAATCGCCGACATCTGCGCCGCCGCCGTCGCGCAGCGGCCGGGAATCGCGCCGTTTCATTTTCTAGCGGCGCAGGCGGCGTTTTTTCTCGGCCAGCCGGAAGAATGCGCCGCCGCCGCGCAGCGCGCCCTGCGGATCGCGCCCAACAACAGCGATATCCGCGACAATCTGCTGAAGTTGCTGGAATCGGTCATCCATGCCGCCGCCAATGGAACGCAATGCGCGGCCGCCGCCCCGCTCGCCGCCGAAACCATCGGTTTTCTGCAAGGCGTCGGCGATTGGGTGCGGCTGGAGCAGGCGGCGCGCGTTATTTTGCGGCTTGATCCGACGAATGGCGACGCTTGGCTGACCTTGGCCCATGTCGCCGACGCCGGCGGACGCTATCCAGCCGTACGCGCGTACGCCGAACGCGCCGCTCCCAGCCATCCCCGGCGGGCGGCAGCGCTGCGGTTGTCCGGGCACAGCCGGTTCGCCGAGCAGGACTTTCCGGCGGCGGAACGGGATTACCGCGCCGCCCTGGCGCTGGCGCCCAACGACGCCGAAGCGGCGGCCGGCGTCGCCAACAGCGCCCGCCATCAACAACTAGCGGCCGGCGCCCCCGACAAAATCCGCCTGAACGGCCGAACGAAAATCTTCATCGTCACCTATAACGACATTCCATCATTGCAGCGCAATCTGACCACGCTGCTAAACACGCTGGAGACGCCGGACGTCACCGTCGTCAACAATCACCCCGACCCGGTGGACGCTTTCGTCCCCGCCGGCGTCCGCGTGCTGAACAACACCCTGCGCCATCCGAAATCCCGCGGGCATTTGGCCCGCAGTTGGAATCAAGCGCTGCTGTTCGGCTTCGGCAAGGCGGCGGCGCCGGAGTGCGACTGGGTGATCGGCATGCAGGACGATCTGGTGGTCAGTCCCGCCCTATGGCGACTGTTCGAAGCGGAAAAGCCGCATTTTGATTTCATGATGATCGGCCCCGGCGACCAGTTCTGGGCGGCCAATCCGACCGCCGTCGGTAAAATCGGCTTATGGGACGAATGCCTCACCTCCATCGTGTTTCAAGACGCCGACTACTATCATCGCGCCTATCTGGCTTTGGGGGAGCGGGCGCTGCTGGAGGACCACAGCCACCAGCCGCCCGGCGATACTCTGATCCGCACGTCGCAGCTTGCGCTGCATCGTTTGCTGCACGGCGCCGTGGCGACGGACAATCAGGCGCGGCTGCTGCGCAGCCCGCCCGGCTCAACCCACCAAGCCCAATTCGCCTATTTCCAAAAGAAATGGGAAACGAAGTTAAATCCCCATAACTTCCAAATCAGCCGGGACCGCTCTTCTCCAGCGCCGGAAACCTTTTGCTTTTACCCTTGGTTTTTTGAATAGCCCCGTCAGGAAAATCGCCATGACCGCCTCGGCGTCCATCCGTTCAACCGTGCTCGTCACCGGCGGCGCCGGCTATATCGGCAGTCACGCCGTGCTGGCTTTACGGGACGCCGGCGTCGCCGTGACGGTGGCGGACGATCTCTCCACCGGGCGGCGGGACGCCGTGCCGTCCGATGTCGCGTTCATCAATGTTTGCGTCGGCGACCGCGACCGCATGGCGGCGATTTTCGCTGAACGCCGGATCGACGCCGTCATGCACTTCGCCGGCAGCATCGTCGTGCCGGAATCAGTGGAAAAGCCGTTGGCGTACTATCGCAACAACACCGCCAACAGCCTGGCGCTGATCGACGCCGCGGTTCACAGCGGCGTGAAGCGGTTTATCTTTTCCTCCACCGCGGCGGTTTACGGCATGCCTGAGATCTTGCCGGTGAATGAAGACGCGCCGACCCGGCCGATCAACCCCTATGGCGCCTCCAAGCTGATGACGGAAACCATGCTGCGCGACGCCGCGGCGGCGCATGGCCTGGAATACGCCGTCTTGCGCTATTTCAACGTCGCCGGGGCCGACCCGCAGGGGCGCAGCGGCCAATGCGGCCGCACGGCCACCCATCTCATCAAAATCGCTTGCCAAGCGGCGACCGGACAGCGGGACGAAATAGCGGTCTACGGCGATGATTATCCAACGCCGGACGGCACGTGCGTGCGCGACTACATTCACGTTTCCGACCTCGCCGCCGCCCATGTCGCCGCGTTGCAAGCGCTGGAGGCGGGGGAAAGCGGCATGACGCTGAATTGCGGCTACGGCCGGGGGTATTCGGTGCGCGAAGTGCTGGCGGCGGTGGAGCGGGCGCATGGAAAACCGCTGAACATCCGCATCGCCGGCCGCCGCGCCGGCGACCCGCCGTCGTTGATCGCCGACGCCGCCCGCATCCGACGCATGCTGGACTGGGCGCCGCGCCACGCCGATCTCGATGAAATCGTCGCGTCGGCCTTGGCTTGGGAGCGGAAAATCACCGTTTAGAGCGCCGCCGTCGCCGGATCAGGTCTCGATAAAAAGCGTACGGCGACGCCAGTCAAGCGTACGGCGCAAAGCCGTCTCCCAAGGCGTACGGGGCGTCCACCCCAATGTTTCCGCCGCCCGCCGGATATCTAAAACCACGGCGGGCACATCCACCGGCCGCGCCGGCCTGAATTCCCGCGGCAAAATCCGACCGGCCGCCCGCTCCACCGCCGCCGCCACCTCGCTGACGCTTCGCCCGACGCCGCCGCCGATGTTCAAAATCCGATGCGTCAAGCTGTCGGCTTCGCCCGCGCGCAAAAGCGCATCCACCACGTCGTCGATATAAACGTAATCGCGCACCGCCTTGCCGTCGCCCCAAATCACCAACGGCTCGTCAGCGACCGCAGCGGCGCAAAACGCCGCGACAACCCCCTGCTGGCGCCGCGTGGTTTGCCCTTCGCCGAATGGATTCGCCACACGCAACGCGCAATAGTCCAGACCGTGTCTGTAATGGAATAGATGGAGATATTTTTCTATCGCCAGCTTGTTGATCCCATAGGCGCTGATTGGTTCCGCCGGAGCGTCCTCGCCAATCGGCATTTCATGCCGAACGCCATAAACCGCGCCGCCGGACGACACGTACACCAATCGCCGCACCCCCGCCGCAACCGCCCGATCCAATAAGGTCAAGGTGGGCAAGACCGCGCCGACAATATCGTCGGTCGCCGAAACGCTGGGCGAAGCGGCGCCGATCAGATGATAAATCAGCGAACAACCGTCCAAGGCGGCGGTCAGCGCCGCGTCATCGGCGAATTCGCCCCGCCGCCATTCAACGCCGCTTGGCAGCGTTTCAGGCCGGGGCCCCCGACCGTAGCCGATCGTCTCCCACCCTGCCGCCTGCAAGGCGCGGCACAACGGCGCGCCGATAAAGCCGCCAGCCCCCAGAACCAGAACGCGCCCTCGCCGCAGCGTCACGACGCCTGCTGCGCCGCCGCGGCGCCGCTTTCCAGCAAGGCGCGGAAATAAGCGATGGTCCGGCGCAAGCCTTCTTCCAGCGGAATCGTCGGCTGCCAGTCCAGCAGCTTCTTCGCTTTGGCGATATCCGGGCGGCGCTGGCGCGGGTCGTCCGCCGGCAATGGACGATGCTCAATGCGGGAGGTCGAGCCGGTCAGCCGCAACACCAGCTCCGCCAGCTCCAGCATGGTGAATTCGCCGGGATTGCCGATGTTCAACGGCCCCGGCGCGTCGCCTTCCAAATCCATGAAGCGAATCATCGCTTCGATCAAATCATCGCGATAGCAGAACGAACGGGTTTGCGAACCGTCGCCGTAAATGGTGATCGGCTCGCCTTTCAACGCTTGAACGATAAAGTTCGACACCACCCGGCCGTCGTTGGGATGCATGCGCGGACCATAGGTGTTGAAGATGCGCACCACCCGGATCGGCAAACCGTATTGACGATAATAATCAAAGAACAAGGTCTCGGCGCAGCGCTTGCCTTCGTCGTAGCAGGCGCGCGGTCCAAGCGGATTGACGTTGCCCCAATATTCTTCCGGCTGCGGATGCACCGCCGGGTCGCCATAGACTTCCGACGTCGACGCCTGCAAGATCCGCGCTTTCAGACGCTTCGCCAGCCCCAGCATGTTGATGGCGCCATGCACGCTGGTTTTGGTCGTCTGCACCGGATCGAACTGATAATGCACCGGGGACGCCGGGCAGGCCAAATTGTAGATTTGGTCCACCTCGACATACAAAGGAAACGTCACGTCGTGGCGCAAAACCTCAAAACGAGGATTGGCCATCAAATGCATGATGTTGTGCTTGCGGCCGGTGAAGAAATTATCGACGCACAAGACTTCACAGCCTTGATTAAGCAACCGCTCGCACAGATGAGACCCCAAGAAGCCGGCCCCGCCGGTCACCAACACCCGTTTAGCCGCCCACTCGGTCACTGTTTGGCTCCTCGCGCTCATTGCCGACAAGCGGCGACGACGCTTTCGGCGAATTTACGCCACGTCCGTTCGCCATGAATGAAAGCCAAAGCCGCCGCCCGGCGGCGACGCGCTTCTTCATGGTCGGTGTAAATCCGCTCCAGCGTTTCGACCAACTCATCCACCGACGATTCGCCCCAATAGTTGCGGCCGCCGTCAGGGTTATGCACCGGGGTCTGCTGGTTCAGCACAAAAACATTGTCGCCCTTAATCAGGTCAAGGTGGCCGGTGTTGGCCGACAACACCGTCGGCACGCCGCACGCCATCGCTTCCATCGCCACCAGATTGGTCGCGCCTTCGCAACGGTTGGGGAACACCGCCGCATGGCATTCCCACAGCGCCGGGGCGATCTTATCACGGGACAAGAAGCCCAGGTCGCCGAAGCCTGCGGCGGGGACGCCGTTTTCCAGCGCCCAATCGACAATGCGCAAGCGGCCGTCGTCGCCAACCTTGGGCGCCGCCGGCGCCAGCGCCGATTCCGCGATGCCCATGGCGGTGGCGGGCCAAGGATTATGCCACGCGGTCACCAGCAACGCCTCGGGATGGCGCTGATGAAAGCGGCGGAACGCCGCCAGCACGATATCCTGCCCCTTGCGGAATTCCAGTTTGCCGCCTGAAAAAATCACGAAACGATCACCGAACCGCTTTTGCGGGCTGCCCGGATACATTTCCGTCGGATCAACGCCTTGGAAAGTCAGCAGCAGGTTTTCCACCCCGCGTTCCTCCAACAGCGTCTTGTTGAAGGTCGAGTGCACCATCATCGCGTCATAGGATTTGGCGCGTTGCAAAACGTCGCCGACGACGCGGGTGTCTTCATAAGCGATGATGCCGATGTTGCGCACGCCGCGGAAACGAGCTGACAGCGCCTGCGCGACAAAGCCGTTGCTCAACGCATGCAGCACGTCAAATTCTTGCAGCGCCAAAACCTGACCGGCGGGTTGAGCGGCGTCCAACCGACGGATCGCTTCATATCCTTGCAACAGCGGCGTCAGACGATCTCGATTTTGCGGCCGCATGCCGCCCATCGCCGGCTTTTCCAGCAGCAGCGGCCGGATGCCCAATTCCGCCAGATAAAGGCACAAGTGCAGGCCGACCAATCCCCAGCCATGCAGTTCGGAAAGGCTCCAGGTGAGCGCGAGCGAGCGCTGAGACATGGGAAGCAACACACTATTGATGTGGAAAAATCGTCAGCGGCCAGACCATAGCAGCCTGAACGCGGCTTGTCGTCTTTCTTCTCGCCCGTTTTTTCCAATTGTCGCGCACAAGAAAAAGGGGGCGGTCAAAGACCGCCCCCAGTTTCCAATCGCTCTTTTACCGACCGTCGTTCTCTTACGAGAAGCGGGTCGTGTCGGTGATGACCACGCCGCTGAAGACCCCCAGCAGGGTCATTTCGCTGGCGTCGATCTGGGTGTTGTTACCGCCGGCCGTCGAGTTGACATAGAACACGCCGGTGTTGGTGCCGTCGTTGACCACCGCGATGCCGATACCGCCGGCTTGCAGCGTGCCGATCGCCGTGGTGGCGTCGGCGTAGGTCGGGGTGGCCGCCAGCAGCGACGAGGTCATCGCCGTGGTGCTGACGAACACTTCGGTGGCGCCGAAGTCGGTTTGATTGGCGTTCGCCCCCGTCGAGCCGCCGAAGCCGCCGTCAAGGATCGCCGTGCGCAGATCGCCGGTGAAGGAGATCAAATCGCCGGTGGAGAAGCCGGTGATGGTGTCGGCGCCGGAGAGAACGCCAAGCGCCGAACCATCGGACGAGGACGAGAAGATCACCATGTCGGCCGAAGTGCTGGCCAGCGTGATGCTGTCGCGGCCCAGACCGCCGGCCACCGTCGCCGCCGAGGCCGAACCGAAGGTCAGCACGTCGGTGTTGGCGCCGCCGGTCACCGTTTCGATACCGGTGAAGGTGATCGTGTTGCCGGCGTTGACCAGGGTGATGACTTCGGTGTTGGCGCCGCCCGACAGGGTTTCAACGCCGGTGACGAAGATCGTCGAGCCGGTGTTCAACAGCGTGACCACATCGGTGTTCGCGCCGCCCGTCAGGATTTCGATGTTGGCCATCGACAGCGAGTTGCCGGTGTTGATCAGGGTGATCACATCGGTGTTCGCGCCGCCCGTCAGGGTTTCAACACGATAAACCGTCAGCGTCGAGCCGGTGTTCAACAGCGTGATGACTTCGGTGTTCGCACCGCCCGTCAGGCTGTCGATCACGCCGACCATCGACAGCGTGCTGCCGGTGTTGGTCAGGGTGATGACGTCGGTGTTCGCGCCGCCCGCCAGGGTTTCGATGCCCGAGATGAACAGGGTCGAACCGACGTTCAACAGCGAGACCACTTCGGTGTTCACGCCGCCCGTCAGGGTTTCAACGCCGGTGACCGAAATCGTCGAGCCGGTGTTCAACAGCGTGATCACATCGGTGTTCGCGCCGCCCGTCAGGCTGTCGATCAAGCCGACCACCGCCAGCGTGTTGCCGGCGTTGGTCAGGGTGATGACATCGGTGTTGGCCGCGCCCGTCAGGGTTTCAACGCCCGAGACGAAGACGGTGGAGCCGACGTTCAACAGCGAGATCACTTCGGTGTTCGCGCCGCCCGTCAGAGTTTCGACACTGCCGACGACGAACGTCGAGCCGGCGTTGCTCAGCGCGATCACGTCGGTGTTGGCCGAGCCCGCCAGGGTTTCGATGCCCGAGATGAACAGGGTCGAACCGGAGTTCAACAGCGAGATCACTTCGGTGTTCACGCCGCCCGTCAGGGTTTCGATCACACCGACAAACGAGGTGGCGCCAGCGTTGCTCAGCGTGACGACGTCGGTGTTCGCGCCGCCCGTCAGGCTGTCGATCGCCGCGACGAAGAACGTCGAGCCGGTGTTGGTCAGCGTGATCACTTCAGTGTTCGCGCCGCCCGTCAGGCTTTCAATGCCGCTGATGAAGACGGTGGAGCCGACGCCGGTGATGGTGACGATGTCAGTGTTGACGCCGCCCGCCAAGGTTTCGATCACGCTCACCGCCAGGGTGGAGCCGGTGTTCACCAAGCTGATGACATCGGTGTTCGCGCCGCCCAGCAGGGTTTCGATGGCGGAAACAGCCGACAAGGTGGCGCCGGCGTTGACCAGCGTAACCACTTCGGTGTTCGCGCCGCCCGTCAGGGTTTCGAGCACGCCGCCGACAAACAGCGAGCTGCCGGCGGGGCCGAAGCTGACGATGTCGGTGTTGGCCGAACCGGTCAGGGTTTCGACGCCCGAAACCCGGATGGTGCTGCCGGTGTTGCCCAGCGTGATCACTTCGGTGTTCGCGCCGCCAGCCAGGGTTTCAACGCCCGAGATCAACACGGTGGCGCCGACGCCGGTGACGGTGACGATGTCGGTGTTGACGCCGCCGGTCAGGGTTTCGATGTTCACCGTGGTGAGGGTGGCGCCCGCGTTGCTCAACGAGATCACGTCGGTGTTGGCCGCGCCCGACAGGGTTTCGAGACCGCTGACGAACGTGGTGCTGCCGACGTTGCTCAACGAGATCACGTCGGTGTTGACGCCGCCGGTGATGGTTTCCAGCACCGACACGAACGTCGTGTTGCCGGCGTTGCTCAACGCGATCACGTCGGTGTTGGCCGAACCCGTCAAGGTTTCCAGCGCCGAAGCGAAGGTGGTGTTGCCGGCGTTGCCCAGCGTGATGATGTCGGTGTTGACGCTGCCGGCCAGGGTTTCCAGCCCTTGGACCAACGTGGTGTTGCCCTGGGCGCCCAAGGTCACCAGGTCGGTGTTGACCGAACCCGTCAGGGTTTCAAGGCCGCGAACCAGAACGGTGTTGCCGGCGTTGCCCAGCACGATCACTTCGGTGTTCGCGCCGCCCAGCAGGCTTTCAACGCCAACCACAAAGGTCGTCGCGCCGGCATTGTCGAGCGTGACGAAGTCGGTGTTGACCGAGCCGGTGATGGTTTCCAGCGCCGACACGAACATCGTGTTGCCGGCGTTGCTCAGCGCGACCACGTCGGTGTTGGCCGAACCCGTCAAGGTTTCCAGCGCCGACACGAAGGTGGTGTTGCCGGTGTTTTGCAACGTGATGATGTCGGTGTTGACGCCGCCGGTCAGGCTTTCCAACGCAACCACGACGACCGTGTTGCCTTGGCTGCTCAAGGACACGACATCGGTGTTGGCCGAACCCGTCAGGGTTTCGATCGCCGACATGAAGGTGGTGTTGCCGGCGTTGCCCAGCGTGATGATTTCGGTGTTCGCGCTGCCGGCCAGCGTCTCAAGGCCCTGGACAAGCGTGGTGTTGCCTTGGTTGCCCAGGCTCACCACGTCGGTGTTGACGCCGCCGGTCAAGGTTTCCAGCGCCCGCACCAGAATGGTGGCGCCGGCGTTGGCCAGCGAGATCACATCGGTGTTCGCGCCGCCCAGCAGGGTTTCGACGCCCGACACGAAGGTGGTCGCGCCGACATTGCTCAAGGTGACGAAGTCGGTGTTGACGCCGCCCGTCAGGGTTTCGAGCATCGACACGAACGTCGTGTTGCCGGCGTTGGTCAGCGAAATCACGTCGGTGTTCGCGCCGCCGGTCAGGCTTTCAAGATCCGACACGAAGGTGGTGGCGCCGACGTTGCTCAACGAGATGACGTCGGTGTTGAGGCTGCCGGTCAGGGTTTCGACGATCGACACGAACGAGGTGTTGCCTTGGTTGCCCAAGGTCACGACGTCGGTGTTGACGCCGCCGGTCAGGGTTTCCAGCGCCCGCACCAGAACGGTGGAGCCGACGTTGGTCAGCGTAATCACTTCGGTGTTCGCGCCGCCCAGCAGGCTTTCAACGCCCGACACGAAGGTGGTCGAACCAGCCGCGCTCAAGGTGACGAAGTCGGTGTTGACGCCGCCGGTGATGGTTTCCAGCGCCGACACGAAGGTGGTGTTGCCGGCGTTGCTCAACGCGATCACGTCGGTGTTGGCCGAACCCGTCAAGGTTTCCAGCGCCGAAACGAAGGTGGTGGCGCCGGCGTTGCTCAGCACGATCACGTCGGTGTTGACGTTGCCGGCCAGGCTTTCCAACGCAGCCACGATGACCGTGTTGCCTTGGACGCCCAAGGACACGACGTCGGTGTTGGCCGAACCCGTCAGGGTTTCAATCCCCGACATGAAGGTGGTGTTGCCGGCGTTGCCCAGCGTGATGATTTCGGTGTTCGCGCCGCCGGCCAACGTTTCCAGCCCTTGGACGAACGTGGTGTTGCCTTGGGCGCCCAGGGTGACGACGTCGGTGTTGCGGCCGCCGGTCAGGGTTTCAAGGCCGCGCGCCAGCACGGTGCTGCCGGCGTTGCCCAGCGTGATAACTTCGGTGTTCGCGCCGCCCAACAGGGTGTCGATGGCGACGACGGAGGCCGTCGTGCCGACATTGCTCAGCGTGATGAAGTCGGTGTTGACCGAACCGGTCAAGGTTTCAACACCAGAAATCACCGCCGTCGTGCCTTCGCCGCTCAGCGTGATGACGTCGGTGTTGGCGCCGCCCGTCAGAGTTTCGATCCGCGACAAGGAGACGGTGCTGCCGGCGTCGCCCAGCGTGACGATGTCGGTGTTGAGGCCGCCCAGCAGGGTCTCAACCGCGGTGGCGGTCAAGGTCGTGCCCTGGTTGCCCAAGGTCACGACGTCGGTGTTGACGCCGCCGGTCAAGGTTTCCAGCGCCCGCACCAGAATGGTGTTGCCGGCGTTGCCCAGCGAGATCACTTCGGTGTTCGCGCCGCCCAGCAGGGTTTCAACGCCCGACACGAAGGTGGTCGAACCGGCCGCGCTCAAGGTGACGAAGTCGGTGTTGACGCCGCCGGTCAAGGTTTCCAGCGCCGACACGAACAGGGTGCCGCCGGCGTTGCCCAGCGAGACCACGTCGGTGTTGGCCGAACCCGACAGCGTCTCCAAGCCGCTCACGAAAGTGGTGTTGCCGGCGCTGCCCAACGTGACGATGTCGGTGTTGACGCCGCCAGCCAAGGTTTCCAGACCGGTCGCGACCAGGGTGTTGCCCTGAGCGCTCAAGGTGACGACGTCGGTGTTGCGGCCGCCGGTCAGGGTTTCCAGCGCCGAGGCGAACAAGGTGTTGCCGGCGTTGCCCAGCGAAATCACGTCGGTGTTGACGCTGCCGGTCAGGGTTTCGAGACCCTCGACGAACGAGGTGTTGCCGCGGTTGCCCAGGGTCACCACGTCGGTGTTGCGGCCGCCGGTCAGGGATTCAAGACCGCGCACCAGAATGGTGTTGCCGGCGTTGCCCAGCGAGATCACTTCGGTGTTCGCGCCGCCCAGCAGGGTTTCGACGCCGCTGGCCACAATCGTCGCGCCCGCGTTCGAAACGGTGATGAAATCAGCGCCCGTGCCGCCGACCAGCGTTTCAACATCGGCGACGGTGACGACGTTGCCGGCGTTGCTCAGCGTCACCACGTCGGTGTTGGCGCCGCCGGTCAAGGCTTCCAGCGCCGAGGCGAACAGGGTGTTGCCGGCGTTGGTCAGCGAGACCACGTCGGTGTTGACGCCGCCGGTGACGCTTTCCACCGAGGCCAGGAACGTCGTGTTGCCGCGGTTGCCCAGGGTCACCACGTCGGTGTTGACGCCGCCGGTGATGCTTTCGAGCCCGCGCACCAGGATGGTGCTGCCGGCGTTGCCCAGCGTGACGACTTCGGTGTTGACGCCGCCCAGCAGGGTTTCGACGCCGCTGACCGCCACGGTGGAGCCGACGTTGCTCAAGGTGACGAAGTCGGCGGCCGAACCGCCGGTGATGGTTTCGACGCCGCTGACCACCACGGTGGCGCCGGCGTTGCCGATGGTGATGACTTCGGTGTTCGCGCCGCCGGTCAGCGTTTCAATGCCGGCCACGGTCAGCGTGGCGCCGTCGCCGCTGAGAATGACGATGTCAGCCCCGGCGCCGCCCAACAGGGTTTCAACACGCGACACGAAAATGGAATTGCCGCTGTCGCCCAGCGTAATGGCGTCGGAGTTGACGCCGCCGGTCAAGGTTTCCACAGCGGAGAGCGTCGTGGTGTTGCCGGCGTTGCCCAGGGTCACCACGTCGGTGTTGGCGCTGGCGGTCAGGGTGTCGACGTTGCCGACGGTGATCGTGTTGCCGCGGTTGCCCAGCGAAATCACGTCGGTGTTCAAGCCGCCGGTGATGGTTTCCACCGAAACCAGCAAGGTGGTGTTGCCGGCGTTGCCCAGGGTCACCACGTCGGTGTTGACGCCGCCCAACAGGGTTTCGACGCCGCTGGTGCGGATGGTGTTGCCGGCGTTGTTCAGCGTGACGAAATCGGCGCCGGCGCTGCCGGTCAGGGCGTCTACGCCGGAAACCGCGATGGCGCCGGCCGCAGTCAAGGTGACGGAGTCGGTGTTGACGCCGCCAGCCAGGGTTTCAACACCCGAAACGGCGATGGTGCTGCCGGCGTTGTCCAGCGAGATCACATCGGTGTTCAGGCTGCCGACCAGGGTTTCGACCGAAGCGATGAAAGTGGTGTTGCCTTGGTTGCCCAGGCTCACCACGTCGGTGTTGACGCCGCCGGTCAGGGTCTCAAGACCGCGAACCAAAATGGTGTTGCCGGCGTTGCCCAGCGAAACCACGTCGGTGTTCAGGCTGCCCAGCATCGTTTCGACCGCGGAAACCGCCGTCGTGTTGCCTTGGTTGCCCAGGAAAACAAAGTCGGCGCCGGTGCTGCCGGTCAGGGTCTCAATGCCGCGAACCAGGACGACGTTGCCGTTGGACGACGCGCCGGAGGCCGTGTTCAGCGTCACGACGTCGGTGTTGACGCCGCCCAGCAAGGTTTCGACGCCCGAGACGGCGATGGTGGCGCCGGCCGCGCCCAGCGTGACGAAATCGGTGTTCAGGCTGCCGATGATTTGCTCAACGCCGGAAATCAGGGTGGTGTTGCCCAAGTTGCCCAGAGACACCACGTCGGTGTTCTCGCCGCCGGTCAGAGTTTCCAGCAAACGGGTCAAAATGGTGTTGCCGGCGTTGCCCAGCGAAATCACGTCGGTGTTCAGGCTGCCCAGCATCGTTTCGACCGCGGAAACCGCCGTCGTGTTGCCCAGATTGCCCAGAATAATGAAGTCGCTGCCGGCGCCGCCCGTCAGGGTTTCGACCCAGCGCATAGTGCTGGTGTTGCCGGAAGCGCCAAGCGTAACGATGTCCGTCCCCGTGCCGCCCAAAAGCGTTCCGACCTGAGAGGCCGTAACGGTCGCCCCCGCATTGTCCAGAACGCCAAACCCGCCGCCATTGAGGCCGGACACAGTCTCGATCTGCGACAGGACCGTCGCCCCCGCCCCCCCCAGGGTGACGACGTCGGTGTTGGTGTTGCCGGTCAGCGTCTCAACGTCTTGAACATAAACCGTATTGCCGGCGTTGCTCAGGGTAATGACGTCTGTCGCAGAGCTGCCAAAGATAGAGTCCACATTTTGGACCGTGGCGGTAGTACCTCCGGAGGAGACGGTGAACACGTTAGCCATCGGTGTATTCCCCTTGTTTGGCAGTCGTAAGCGATTGGGACGAAATTTTAACTTTTGCGAACACCACGCAGGCAGGCAGGCTGAAAAGCCTACCTCTAGCGAGACTTTCTTTAACCGATCCTGCACCGCATCGCAATCAGTTACAGCCGGGCGAAGAGGCTCCAAACCGCAAACTGGCGACAAAAAAGAATTCCGATTCAAACTTGTCACATATCGCCGGCCGCGCGCCGCGCGCCGCGCGCAGAAAGCGAGGCCTCACGTCAAAATTACAATATAGTAAAAATTAAAGTGTTAGCTTATTTAACGCCGCTGTTTCTCAAAAAATACAATAAATAATGCAACATTACTATTGAATCGGCAGGATTTATGTCAGATTTACACAATCAACGTCGTCGCACGCCGTGTATTTTTCTATATTTTGACCCTTAGAATCATATTTTGTCGGTCATGAGCTATAATTTTTATCCTTGCTTTCGATAGTACGCCTCCCTTTGCTCCGATGGCGCCGCAATCTTGTGCGCTGATGAAAAATTGGACAAATCTATCCCGCTCCGCGCGATGGAGCGCAGGAACGGCGAATCAGCCGCCCGCCGCCCCGATGCGAAAATCCGCAATGGCGCTCTCTTGCAAACTCGGCTACATGCTCGGCGAGAAGCGTTGCGTTAACGTCGTCTCAGGAAAAGCTTTCCCATGACCACCGTCGTAACCGGCGCAGCCGGCTTCATCGGCTTCCATGTGGCGAAGGCGCTGCTGGACCGCGGCGAGACGGTGCTCGGCGTCGATAATCTCAACAGCTACTATGACGTCCGGCTGAAAAAGGCGCGGCTCGCGCGGCTGACGGGCCATGAGCGCTTTCGCTTCGCCGCTCTCGACATCGCCGACCGCGCCGCGACGCTGCCCTTGCTGAGCGCCGCGCGGCCAACCGGAATCATTCACCTCGCCGCGCAAGCCGGCGTGCGTCATTCGCTGGTTGATCCCTACGCCTATGTCGAAGCGAACCTCATGGGGCAGGTGGTGATGCTCGAGGCCGCCCGGTCGCTTTCCTCGCCGCCCCATTTCGTTTACGCCTCGTCGTCTTCGGTGTACGGCGGCAATCGCAAGACGCCGTTCAGCACCGACGACCCGGTGGACCGGCCGGTGTCGTTATATGCGGCGACGAAAAAAGCCGATGAGCTCATCACCCACTCCTACAGCCATCTCTTCCGCATTCCAGCCACCGGACTGCGTTTCTTCACCGTCTACGGACCATGGGGCCGCCCCGACATGGCGGCGTTTCTTTTCGCCGACGCCATCATGACCGGTCGGGCGATTCGCGTTTTTAATCATGGCGACATGCGCCGCGACTTCACCTATATCGACGACATCGTCGGCGGCGTGCTGGCGGCGCTTGACCGCCCGCCGGCCGACGAAGCCGACCAGGCGCCGCACCGGGTCTACAATCTCGGCAACAACCGCGCGGAGAGCCTGATGCGCTTCATCGCCGTGCTGGAGGACGCCCTCGGCCGGCCGGCGCGGAAGATTTTCGAACCCATGCAGCCGGGGGACATGGCGGAAACCTGCGCCGATATTTCCGACAGCGCCCGCGACCTCGGCTACGCCCCGCGCACCACAATCGAAGACGGCCTGCCCCGGTTCGCCGCATGGTATAAAGAGTATCATGAAATCCAATGACGCCCGAAATCCAATGACGCCCGTCTGCGCGCCTAATGCTGTACCGCACGCTGCATAATGCTTGGAGGCGGCTTCCCCGCCGCTGGCGACGCGCC
>CALGOL010000532.1 GCA_937960755.1 uncultured Azospirillum sp. | reverse complement strand
CCCTGCTCCTTCGCCGGCTTGCAGGTGATTTTGACCGCGGCGGCGGCGGGCGCCGCGTTGATCGCGCCGCTGCCGGGGGTTGACGTGGCCGAACTATCGGCCGCCGCCAGCGCCTTCGCCGCCACCCATGTCAGCGGCACGCCCAGCTTCTGGCGCGGCTTTCTCATGTCTTCGCCGCATCCTTACCCCGATCTTTCCGTCGTGACGCTGGGGGGCGAAGCCGCCGACCAGTCGCTGTTGGATCATCTGCGCGCCGCCTTTCCCGCCGCCGCCATCCGCCATATCTACGCCTCCACCGAAGCCGGCGCTTTGTTCGCCGTCGCCGACGGGCGGGAAGGCTTTCCGGCCGCTTGGCTGGCAAGCGGCGTCGATGGCGTCATTCTTCAGATTATCGACGGCGAATTGCAGGTGAACAGTCCGCGCGCCATGCTGGCCGGGACGGAATGGCTCGCCACCGGCGATTTGGTGGAAATTCGCGGCGACCGGGTGATCTTCACCGGCCGCAAGGACGGCAGGGTAAACGTTGGCGGCGTCAAGGTCAGCCCAGAGGAGGCGGAAGCCCGCATTCTGACGGTGGAGGGCGTGGCCGACGCGCTGGTTTCCGCCGTCGCCAATCCGATCACCGGATACTTGTTGACGGCGACCATCGTTCCCCGCCCCAATGCCGATGTTGAAAGCCTGCGCCGGGCGGCGCGCGAGGCGACGGCCGATCTGCCGCCGGCGGGACGGCCGCGCATCATCGTCTTCGCGGACGCGCTGCCCTTGTCTCCTTCCGGCAAAAAGAGTCGCCTGCCGTCATGAGCGAAAACACCGAGCGTCACGTTATCGTCACCGGCGGCAGCCGCGGCCTGGGCCTGGGGCTGGTGAAGGATTTGCTGGGGGCGGGCTATCGCGTCTCAACTTGTTCGCGCGCGTCAACCCCAGAACTGGAAGCTTTGCTGGAGACGGCGGGGCCGGACGCGCTGTTCTGGCGCGCCTGCCGCATCGGCGACGCCGACGACGTCGAAGCCTTTTTCGCCGCCGCCGTGGATTGGGGCGGCGACAGCCCGCTGTGGGGGCTGGTCAATAACGCCGGCATTGCGCGGGAAGGGGTGCTCGCCACCTTTCCTGACATCGACGCGGCGGAAGTCATTCAAATCAATCTGTTGGGCGCTATCCAGACCGCGCGGCGCTTCTTGCGGGAGAAGCTGGCCCGCCGAGGCGCAAGGGGCGGGCCAGGACGAATCGTCAACATCTCGTCCATCATCGGCCAGCGTGGCTACACCGGGCTCACCGCCTATTCCGCTTCCAAAGCCGGCATCGACGGCGTCACCCGCGCGCTGGCGCGGGAAGTCGGGCGGCTGCAAATCACCGTCAATTCGGTGGCGCCGGGCTACATGGAAACCGAGATGACCGGGACGCTGGATCAGGCCCAGGTCGGCCAGATCGTCCGCCGCACGCCGTTGGGCCGGCTGGGCCGGGTGGCGGATGTGGCGCCTTTGGTGCGTTTTTTGTTATCCGACGAAGCCGGTTTCATCACCGGCCAGACCCTGACGGTGGACGGGGGGATCATCATATGAGCGGCATTCGATGACGGCCGGGGTTGTCGGCGGCGTCGCCGTGCGCGGCGTCGTATCCTGTCTGCCCGCCCGCGTCGAGGGGGTGGCGGAAATGGCGGCGCGTTTCGGCGCCGACGCGGCGCGGCGCATCGCGGACGCCACCGGCATTGAGAACCGTCGGCTGGTCGCCGCCGACCAGTGCTTTAGCGATTTGGCCTGCGACGCGGCGGCGGGCCTGCTCGCCGACCTGCAATGGTCGCCCGACAGCATCGACATTCTGATTGTCGTCACCCAAACGCCCGACCATGTCTTTCCGGGCGTCGCCCCGCTGTTGCAGCACCGCTTGGGGCTTAATCGCGCCACCGCGGCCTTCGACGTCGGTTTGGGCTGTTCCGGCTATGTCTACGGCTTGTGGCTGGCGGCGCATTTGCTGGCGAGCGGCGCTGGAAAACGCGCGCTGCTGGCGGTCGGCGACGCCACCAGCCAACTGGTGGACACTGCTGATCGCGCCACCGCGCCGTTGTTTGGCGACGCTGCGGCGGTTACGGCGCTGGAGCGCGACGCGGCGGCGCACCCGATGGCGTTCTCGCTTGGGACTGACGGGGCCGGCGCGCCTTATCTGATCGCCGCTGGCGGGGCCGGGCGGCGGCCTGACGAAAAGCCGAAGCTGTTTATGGACGGCACGCAAGTCTTCGCCTTCACATTAAGAGAGGCCCCGGCCAGCATGGCGGCGGCGCTCGCCGTGGCCGGGGTGGGCGTCGGCGACATCAATCATGTCGTGATGCATCAGGCCAACAAGCAGATGATTGAGCGCTTAGCGCGCAAGATCGGCGCCGCGCCGGAACAAACCGTGTTGGCGCTGGCCGACAGCGGCAACGTCAGTTCAGCCTCCATTCCATTGGCGCTGACCATCGCTTTGACCGAACAGCTAAAATCCTCGTCCCGCCGCCTGCTCCTCTCTGGATTCGGCGTCGGCTGGTCATGGGGATCGGCGGTGATTCAAGTGGGGCCGCTGGCGACTTGCCGCACAATGCAGGCGACGGCGCAACACCCCTTGCGTCAATCCGCCGCCGGGCAGAAAATGCCTGCTTACGCGGCAAAGGGCGCCGACCAATCGGCAAAATCTGCCTAGCCAACTGGGAAAAATTTGCCTAGCGCAAGGGATGATCGGCAGGGTTTTCCGCATGTTTGCTGGGTTCTTTTTTCCTGGCCCGTTTTTTGCCTAGTAACGGCTCAAGGGGAATTAGTCCCCGACCCGCGCGGTCGTGCGACCGAAGCGGGAGCAGACCTCCAAAGGAGTGACCACTATGGCTGGCGACGTCCAACTCTCTGCTTCCATGCGTTCCAACCTGTTGACGCTGCAAAGCACCAACACGGCGATCGAAAAGAAGCAACAGGTTCTTTCCACCGGCAATAAGATCAACACGGCCCTTGACGGCCCGAACGCTTTCTTCGCGGCCAAGAGCTTGAGCCAGCGCGCCGGCGACTTGAATACGCTGAAGGACGCGATGGGGCAGTCGGTGTCGACCATTAAGGCCGCCGACAAGGGCATCACCGCGATTGAAAGCCTGGTCGAACAGGCCCGCGGTCTGACGACTTCCGCTTATTCCGCACTCGGCGACGACGCCGCCTCCGTGGCCACCCGCAAGGCGCTGGCCGAGCAGTTCAACACGCTGCGCGAGCAAATCGACAAGCTGGCGGGCGACGCCGGCTACGCCGGCAAAAACCTGCTGACCGGCAACGGCCGCCGTCTCGACTCCACCGCCGATTCCCGCGGCAAGGTGAATACGCTGGCCGGCGTCGGCAACGCCCGCGTCACCAACGTCGTGTCGGCCGACACCTATTCCATCCGCTTGTCGGGCGACGGCTCGATCGAAGGCAATCAGTCCGACATCGGCGACGCGGAAGCGGCGCACGGTTTGGTTGGCCTGAAGATTTCCGGCCAAATGTCCGCCACCAACGGCAACTTCTCCGACGTCAGCATTGAAGTGCGCGGCGCGGAAGGCCGCCTGCGGTCCTTTATCGTGTCGGACGGCGACGAATCCCGCACCGTCACCTACTTCGACAACACCCAGTCGGCGGAAGCCAAGCTGACGACGGCGGCGAGCACGACGGCGCAGCAAGTTTCGGAGATCGAAATCTCCGGCACGATCGAAGAAGGCGACATCTTCACCGTTACGGTCGAAGGCCAGCAGTTCCAGTACACTGCAACTTCCGGCGACGTGGCGGTTGGGCAGACGGCGACCGATAATGTCGCCGCGCGTTTGCAGGCGTCGATCAGCAATGCGGTCACCAGCCCCTCCGGCCGTTTGTCCGGCACCAGCTTCGACGTGGGCACGGTCAGCGTCACCACTGACACCATTAAGATCACCGGCAAATCGCCGACCAGCGGCACCGCCCGCGAAGTGACTGTTTCGGCCACCACCACCAACGCGCTGTCGAAGAAGATCTCGGAAAGCTTTGCGTCCGGCGCGGTGGTTTCTTTCACCGTTGACCGCAAGTTGTTGGAGCAAGCCGCAAACGACGGCAACGGCACCTCCACCATTCAGAAGAACTTCGATCTCCAGATCAGCGTCACCAACCTGCAAGGCACGACGATCACCCGCGACGGTATGAACGAACGCGGCGAAGGCAAGCTGGCGGACGGCGAACAGGCGTTCGGTTTTGACACCGGCACCGTGCGTATCGACGTTGACGCGAAGACCGTGAAGGAGGGCGCGGCCACCAAGGCTTCGGCCAATATCGTCACCCAGCAGGTGACGCAGGCCAACACCGCCAACGATCTGTCGGTGCAGTTGAACGAGCGCAACACCAACGCGCTGCGCGTGTTCGCGCAGAACGTCACCACCAGCGGCCAAGGGCTGAAACTGGACGAAGCGCAGAACGATTGGACCGACCGTTCCGATATCGACGCCGCTGTGGCGCAGATCGACAACGCCAAGGCCACGTTGCGCACCGCGTCGCAGAACCTGTCCACCAACCTGAACATCATCACGACCCGCGAAAGCTTCACCAAGGAGTTCTCGGACGTGCTGACGGAAGGCTCCAACAAGCTGACCCTGGCTGACCAGAACGAAGAAGGCGCTTCGTTGCTGGCGTTGCAGACCCGGCAGCAGCTTGGCACCATCGCCCTGTCGTTGGCGAACCAGTCGCAACAGTCGATCCTGCGTCTGTTCTAATCGTCGGCTTTCGGGTAGCATGACATGGACGGGCGGCGGCGCAAGTCGCCGCCCGTTTATTTTGTCGGCGTCGGTTAGCGCGTATCTGCTTGGCGCTGTTCGGCCCTAACTGAAAAACCGGATCAAAAGGTCATGCCGCTAAAATTCGTGCTGCGTCCCAACGAAAAAGTCATCATTAATGGCGCCGTTATCGGAGCGGGTGATCGTCCCGGCTCTTTTTTTCTTTATAACACCGCAAACTTTCTACGCGGACGGGAGGTGTTGAAAGAGGAGCAGGTGGACTGCATTGAAAAAAAACTCTATTTCGTTATACAGTTGATATATATCTTTCCTGAAGACGGTAAAATAAATATGCCGCGTTTCGCGGCTATTATTGATGAGATGCGTGAATCTCGTCCTGATAAAGTAAAAGAAATTGACGAAATTAGTGAAATGGTTTTGATGCAAAACTATTATCGAGCGCTGAAGCTTTGCCGTAAGTTGTTCCCAGGTAAGAACGACGATGACGCCGCTTCCAATGCTGCTTCCGGGCGAGTGGAAGACGTCGTGTGACACGAATGAATTCCGCCGTTTTTTTGCAATTGCTGGCGGCGGCGCGCGATGCGCCCCAGGATGAAACAGCGGCGTTGCGTTTGGCGGCCTTTGTCGTCGACAGCGGCGCCATTCACCTATCGCAAGCAGCGGCGATATTCCGGCATCTGTTGACGTTGAATCCCGCCGGGCTTGGGTGGGCGGCTTGGGGACGGTTCCTGAACGCGCGCGACGACGCGGCGGCGGTCGCTTTGTTGCGCCGGGCGGCGATTTCCTGTACCGCCAGGATCGTGCTGCGCAGTGTCATCACTGGCCGCAGACCGAG
>CALGOL010000531.1 GCA_937960755.1 uncultured Azospirillum sp. | reverse complement strand
CCAGTCCGTTGCCGACCGGTCTTGGGACGGCCGGGCGGCGCGGCCGGAGGAGGTGTTGCGCAACGCCGAAATCGCCACGGCGGCGTCGCGCGAGCGCGGCGAAGGCCGCTTCGCCTGGTTCGACCCCGACATGCACGCCCGCATGGTGGAGCAGGCGCAAGTCGAGCATGACCTGCGGCACGCGCTGGAGAATGAAGATGGGCTGTGGGTCGCCTATCAGCCCATCGTCGAGCTGGTCACCGGCAATCTGGCGGGGTTTGAGGCGCTGGTGCGCTGGAAGCACCCGGAGCGCGGGGCGATCCCGCCGGTGGATTTCATCCCCATCGCGGAAAACACCGGGCTGATCGTCGCGTTGGGCGCTTGGGTGCTGCGCCAGGCCTGCATGGCGCTGGCCGACTGGCAGGAGTTGCGCGAGCCGGGCTCCGGCCCGTTGTTCATGAGCGTCAATCTATCGACCCGCCAGCTTAACGACCCCGACTTCGCCCGCTCGGTGCGCGAATGCCTGCGCGAAACCGGCGTCGAGCCGTCGTGGCTGAAGCTGGAGATCACCGAAAGCGCGGTGATGGACCGCGCCGACCACGCCATCAAGGTGCTGGCCGAGCTGAAGGCCATGGGCATCAAGCTGTCGCTGGACGATTTCGGCACCGGCTATTCCAGCTTGAGCTATATCCACAAATTGCCGGTGCAGACGCTGAAAGTGGACCGCTCGTTCGTGTCGGTGATGCACGAATCGGAAGAAAACCGCGGCATCGTGCGCATCATCATTGATCTGGCGCGACTGTTCGGCTTCGACGTGGTCGCCGAAGGCATTGAAACCGAAGCCGACGCCCATTTGCTGCGGGCTTTGGCCTGCGACTACGGCCAAGGCTACCTCTACGCCCGCCCGATGCCGGCGGCGGAAGCCGTCCGCCTGCTGGAAGACGGGCCGTCGTGGCGCCACTTGATCCCGGCCCCACCGGAATGGGAGCGCGGCGGGCCGTAACCCAATCTACCTTGAACGTGACCGTTCAAGGGCGCCCTCAGACGCCGGGCGGCCGTATCCACGGCCTTGGCCTTTCGCCCGCATGGGCGGGCCGGCTTCGCGCCCATGAGGGCGCGGGGCCTCAATGGCCCAACCAATCCGCCGAAAGTCATTCTTTCGGCGGGTTGGCGTCACACCGCCGCTTAGCCGCGCGACGGCACCATCAGCATGGCTTCGCCTTCCAGCACCACGGTTTCGCCGACGGTGCAGACGGTTTTCATCACCACGCGCTTCTTTTCCGCGATGACTTCGGCGACGGTGGCGGTGGCCTTGACGGTGTCGCCGATGCGCACCGGCGCCTTGAACTTCAGGCTCTGGCTCATATAGATCGCGCCTTGGCCCGGCAGCTTGGTGCCCAGCACGGCGGAAATGAAGCCGGCGGACAGCATGCCGTGGGCGATGCGGGTCTTGAACATGGTGTTCTTGGCGAATTCTTCGTTGATGTGCACCGGGTTGGTGTCGCCCGACACCCCGGCGAACAACACGACGTCGGCTTCCGACACCGTCTTGGCGAAGCTGGCCGACATGCCGACCGACAGGTCTTCGACGTAATGGCCGACGAATTCGTCTTTGCCCGTTTCAGCGCTGCTCATGGCGTTTTATCCGTCTTGTTGCTGGCTTCGTCGCGAGCGCGGGTCGCCGCGCCCAAGCTGCGGAGGGTTTTCCCCGCGGCCTGGGCTATTTGCACTGCAAAAGCGCGCCGCGGCAACCCCTTACCAGCGCAAGGCGGCTTTTCGCCCGCATCCGCAATAATTCGGCAATGGTTCCGCCTGCAAATGTTCTTGATAGACCAAATAGTTTCTTCACAATAACGTCGCTAGGCCGTCACAATCTCATCCGGCGGCAAGCTTGGAGGCCATGTTTACTTACGACTCCATCGCCGTCCCAGGGGCCGCGTTGCGCCTCGGTCGCCTGCCCGCCGCCGCGAAAGCCGCCCGCGGCGGGGTCGCCGTGC
>CALGOL010000530.1 GCA_937960755.1 uncultured Azospirillum sp. | reverse complement strand
GGCGGACCGGCCGTGGGGGGCGGCGCTGGCGGCGCTGTTGGCGGCGGCGGAAAACGCCCAAGCCCCGGTCTTCGCCCAGCCGGTGAAGACGCTTTTGCGGACGGATATGACGAAAAACCTTTAAATTACTGGATTTTGGACCATATTCAGGGGCCAACCCCAACGCTAGGAGACGGCCATGCCATTGACCGCCTTGAGAAATTTCCTAAAAACCGAGGCGGCGGGCGGCGTCGTTTTGATGATCGCCGCGGTGGCGGCGCTGATTTGGGCCAATTCGGCCGCGGCTCCTTACTACAGCGCTATTCTGTCCGCCCCGGTAGGGGTTCGCCTGGGCGCGGTCGGGCTGGAAAAAGACCTGATCTTGTGGATCAACGACGGCTTGATGGCGATTTTCTTCCTGCTGGTCGGACTGGAGATCAAGCGGGAGGCGCTGGTCGGCGAATTGAGCAGCCGCGAGCGCGCCGCCTTGCCGGCTTTCGCCGCGGTGGGCGGCATGGCGATCCCGGCGCTGATTTATGTGCTGTTCAATTTGGGCGCGACGGGTGAGGAGATGCGCGGCTGGGCGATTCCCGCCGCCACCGACATCGCCTTTGCGGTCGGCGTGCTCGCGCTGCTGGGCGACCGCGTGCCGGCGTCTTTGCGCATCTTCCTGTTGGCGCTCGCCATCATCGACGACCTGGGCGCCATCGTCATCATTGCGCTGTTCTACACCTCTTCGCTCAATCTGACCGCCCTTGGGCTGGCGGCGCTCGCCTTGGCGGTGCTGGTGGCCTTTAACCGGCTGGGGGTGCGGCGCATCGCGCCCTACATGCTGGTCGGCGCGATTTTGTGGCTGTGCGTGTTGAAATCGGGCGTTCACGCCACTCTGGCCGGGGTCGCCATCGCTTTCACCATTCCGCTCACCCCGTCCGACGACGAGCATTCGCCGCTGGAGACGCTGGAGCACGCGCTGCATCCCTGGGTCGCCTTCGCCATCATGCCGATTTTCGCGCTGGCGAACGCCGGCGTGTCGCTGGCCGGGCTCAGCTTCTCCAGCCTGTTGGAGCCGGTGCCGCTGGGCATCGCCCTGGGGCTATTCCTGGGCAAGCAGTTGGGCGTCTTCGGCTTCGCCTGGGCGGCGATCAAGGCCGGCTGGTGCGCGCGGCCGCACGGCGCGAGCTTGGGGCAGATGTATGGGGTGTCGATTATCACCGGCATCGGCTTCACCATGAGCCTGTTCATCGGCAACCTGGCGTTTGAGACCGAGGAGCACGCCACCGCGGTGCGTTTGGGGGTGCTGGGCGGTTCTTTGTTGTCGGCGCTGGTCGGCTATGCTGTTCTGGCGGCGCTGGGGCGCCGCAGGTCCGCAATCGCTTGACGTGCGTCAAAGCATCCCTCGTCCAACAGTGCGCAGAGTCGCTGCATGAACACCGCCGTCTTCCGCGCCGCCGCGCCCGCCTCCGCCTCGCCCGCCACCGAGTCTTCGGCGTCTTTGGCCGCTCTCGCGCCCCAACTGCCTGACGCCGATTTGCTGACCCGCTACGACGGGCTGCGCATCCCGCGCTACACCAGCTATCCCACAGCGCCACACTTTTCCGACAAGGTGGACGCCGAGGTTTATCGCGGCTGGCTGGGGGCGGTGGACACCGCGGCGCACGCCGGCTCGCTTTACCTGCATGTGCCGTTCTGTCAGCAGATGTGCTGGTACTGCGGCTGTCACACCAAGATCGTCGCGCGCTACGATCCGATCGGCGAATACATCGACGTGCTGCGGCGGGAAGTGGCGCTGGTTTCCGCGGCCTTGCCGGGCCGGCTGACGGTGCGGCATGTGCATTTCGGCGGCGGCACCCCGACGATGATGAGCCCCGATCACTTTGAAGGGCTGATCGACTGGCTGCGCGGCCATTTCGATTTGGCGGAAGACGGCGAAATCGCGGTGGAGATCGACCCGCGCACCTTCCGCCCGGAAATGGCGGCGGCGCTGGGCCGCGCCGGCGTCACCCGCGTCTCGCTCGGCATGCAGGACATCGACGCCGACGTTCAGGCCGCCATCAACCGCATTCAGCCGTTCGACATGGTGCAGCGCGCCGCGGACCAGTTGCGCGCGGCCGGGGTGGGGGAAATCAATCTCGACCTGATGTACGGCCTGCCGCGCCAGTCGGTGGACAGCGTGATTCGCGCCGCCGAGGCCGCCTTGACCCTCGATCCGTCGCGGGTGTCTGTGTTCGGCTACGCCCATGTGCCGTGGATGAAGACCCACCAAAAGAAGATCGTCGAGTCCGAACTGCCCGGCACCCACGCGCGGTGGGAGCAGTTCGCGGCGATTTCCCAGACCTTGACCGGCAAGGGCGGCATGGCCGCGGTGGGGCTGGATCATTTCGCCCGCCCCGACGATGAAATCGCCGTGATGCAGGCGGAAGGCCGGCTCTGTCGCAACTTCCAAGGCTACACCACCGACGACGCCGACGTGCTGCTGGGCTTCGGCGCGTCGTCCATCGGCCAGTTGCCGCAGGGTTACGCGCAAAACGCCGTGCCGTTCGACCAGTACGCCCAAGCCGTCAACGACGGCAAGCTGGCGGTCGCCAAGGGCATTGCGATCACCGACGAAGATCGGCTGCGCCGCGCGGTGATTGAACGTTTGATGTGCGACTTGTCGGTTGACGTCGGCGCGGTGGCGCAAGCGCACGGCCGGCCCGTCAACTACTTTGACGCCGTGCTGGCGGACATGGGCGACTTGATCGCCGATCATGTGGTGTCGTTGGATGGTCGGCGCCTAGCGGTGCCGGAGCCGGCGCGGCCGCTGATGCGGGTGGCGGCGGCGCGTTTCGACGCCTATCTCGCCACCGGCGCCGGGCGCCACAGCCGCGCGGTTTAGGGGGGGTGAAACAGTTCCTTTCCCATGACGGGCTGGCGGGTTTACGCATCTTGTAACTAATTGATCTATAATCACTTGTCACGTCACCCCGGCGAAGGCCGGGGTCCAGGGCTGTTCGAGTAAGTGTCTGAAATGACTGGATACCGGCCTTCGCCGGTATGACGAAAAAAGTGAAGAGGTTGAGATCTGCGCTTAATGGGTGGGGCGAGGGGACGCGGCCTCAACCAGGCCCCTTGCGCCGTTTGGTCTCGTAATGCCGCCAGATGATTTCCGCCGCTAGCGAGCGGTGCGGCCGCCACGCCTCGGCGCGCTCCAGCAATTGTTTTGGTTTGGGGCGCGTTTCCCAGCCGGCCAATTGCTGCACGCCGACCTGTAAAGCAAGGTCGTCGGCGGGGAAGACGTCGGTGCGCCCTAATGCGCCCATCAGGTAGATTTCCGCCGTCCAGCGGCCGATCCCTTTCAGGCGCACCAGTTCGGCGGTCGCCGCGTCGTCGTCCAGCGTCTCCAGCCGGTCGAAGTCCAGCGTCCCCGCCGCCACGGCTTCCGCCAGCGCTCGGCCGTAAACCTGCTTTTGCCGGGAAAAGCCGCAAGCTCGCAGCGTGTCGTCGTCAAGAGCGAGGAAAGCGGCGGGGTGAATGTCGGGAACCCGCGCCTCCAGCTTGGCCCACAGCACTTCCGCGACGCGGGTGGAAAGCTGCTGTTCAACGATCATCCGCAACAGGCCGGTGAAGCCCTTGGGGCGGGTGAAACGCTGGTCGGGCGGCCCGACCTCGTCAATGGCGCGGGCCAGCAAGGGATCACGGGCGGCGAGGGCTTCCGGGCTCACGAATCCGGCCAAAAATCATCCCGCGTCGCGTCTTCCAGCGTAAACGGGCAGCTTTCCGGGAAAGTCGCGATGGCGAGGCCGGTTTCGGCGGCGGCTTCGCGCCGCGCCAGCGCATAGGCTTTGTCGAAAAGCTCCGCCTGACGCGACTTCAAACCGGGATTATCGTCGAGATGGGCGTCGATGTTGACCCGTTCGCGGGCGATGCTCAGCCGCCAGCTTTGGTCACGCCGTTCCGCCTGCCAGCGCCACTTCAGCAGGTGCAAAAGCAGCACACGATAGCTGGAGCGCAAGGCGGCGGCTTCCGAACGGCCCAAGGTCTCAATTTCCTCGGCGATGTGGTCGATATCGGCTTGCGCCAAGCGACCGGCGCGCAACAACGCCGCCTGTTCCATCGCCCAGGTGTAGAAGTCGCGTTCGTACGACGCCGCCATGTTCCTATACTCCGAAACCGGGCGGCGCCGCGCCCGGCGTTACGCCGTCAGTTCGATGGCGTAGTCTTCGATCACCGTATTGGCCAGCAGCTTGCGGCACATTTCCTCCACCGACTTGCGGGCGGCGGCGGCGTCGGTTTCCTGCAACTCAACCTCAATCACCTTGCCGACGCGCACATCATCGACGCCGGTAAAGCCCAGCGTGCCCAGCGCGTGCTCAATCGCCTTGCCCTGCGGATCGAGAACGCCGCGCTTCAAGGTGACGTGGACTTTCGCCTTCATGTTTCAAGCATCCGTTCGACTGATTTGACAGGATTACTGCACGATCTTGGGGCCGACGGCGTCCATCGGGCCGCCTTCGGGCAGAATGCCCAGCCGGCGCGCGACTTCCTGATACGCCTCTTCGACCTTGCCCATGTCCTGGCGGAAACGGTCCTTATCCAACTTTTCGTTGGTCTTGGCGTCCCACAGGCGACAATTGTCCGGGCTGATTTCATCGGCGAGGATGATGCGCATCTCGTCGTTTTCCCACAGCCGGCCGAACTCCAGCTTGAAGTCCACCAGCTTGAGCCCGACGCCAAGGAACAGGCCCGACAGATAGTCGTTGACCCGCAAGGACAAGGCGACGATGTCGTCAAGGTCGGCCGGAGCGGCCCAGCCGAAGGCGGTGATGTGCTCTTCCGAGACCATCGGATCGCCCAACTCGTCCGACTTGTAGTAATACTCGATGATCGAGCGCGGCAGGACGGTGCCTTCTTTGATGCCGAAGCGCTTGGTCAGCGAGCCGGCGGCGACGTTGCGGATCACCACTTCAATCGGGATGATCTCCACCTCGCGCACCAACTGCTCGCGCATGTTGAGCCGGCGGATGAAGTGGTTCGGCACGCCGATTTCGGCCAGCCGCGTCATCAGATATTCCGAGATGCGGTTGTTCAGCACGCCTTTGCCGGTGATGACGCCCTTCTTCAGATTGTTGAAGGCGGTGGCGTCGTCCTTGAAGTACTGCACCAGAGTGCCGGGCTCCGGCCCCTCGAAAAGGACTTTCGCCTTGCCTTCATAGATTCGCCGGCGTCGTGTCATGTCATATCGTCCGAACTGGTCATGCCTGAGAGGCCAGCGGCATGCGGCCCCTAAATATCGGCAGCAGGTATAGCAAGTCGCGGCTTTGAACACAATCCGCGTCGCCCCGCAAGGGGGAAAAGGCAAAAAACGCCGCCGTCCGCGGGTTGGCGGCGGCGGGTAGGCGTGCTAGACGGGCGGCCATGCGCGTCATCAAGCCGGGAGAGGCCGCCGACATGCCGGGCGACCAGCGTTTTCATATATCGTTCGACGTCGTGGTCTTCGACCTGGACGGCACGCTGATCGACAGCGCGCCCGATATCGCCGGCGCGCTCAACCGCACGCTGGCGGAATTCGACCGCCGCGCCGTCACGCTGGACGAGGTGCGCGCCATGGTGGGCGACGGGGCGAAGGGGTTGATCCGCGACGCTTTCGCCGCGACCGGCGAAGCGGCGGACGACGCCCTGGCCGCCCAAGCGCTGCAACGCTATCTCGATAACTATTTTGAGGCGGATGCGTCGCCCGACAGCCTCTATCCCGGCGTGCGGGAGACCCTGGAGGGATTGGCGGCGGCGGGCGTGCGGCTGGGGCTCTGCACCAACAAATCCGAACGCATCAGCCGCAAGGTCATCGAACAAGTCGGGCTGGCGCATCTGTTCGGCGCCCTGGCCGGCGGCGATTCGCTCGCCGTCAAAAAACCGGATCCCGGCCATTTGCGCCATGTCGCCGAGGCTTTGGGCGGCGGGCGGGTCGCCATGGTGGGGGACAACGGCAACGACGTGAAGGCGGCGCGCGGCTGCGGCTTTCCGGTGGTGGCGCTCAGCTACGGCTATCCCCGCATGCCGGTGGCGGAATTGGGCGCCGACGTGGTCATCGACCGCTTTTCCGACCTGCCGGAAGCGCTGGCGCGGCTGGCGGCGCCGGGCGCCGGCCAATGACCGCGACGCTGGGAAGAATCGATTACGCCGCTTTGGCCGCGGCGCTGGCGTTGAAACTGACGCTCGCCTGGTTCGGCGGGCCGCACTTGCAAGAGGATTCTGGGCTCTACATCTGGTTCGCCGACGCCATTCTTGATCCTGGCCGCAGTTGGCTGCTCAACGAGGAATGGCTGGACCACACCTATCATTTTCTGTCGCTGCGCACGGCGGGCTATCCCTTGCTGCTGGCGGGGGCGAAAGCCGTTGCGGGCGAGTCGTACGGCTGGCCGGTGATTTTCTTTCAAACCGTGCTGACGTTCGGCTGGATGGCGCTGAGCTACCGCATCGCCGCCGCCGTGACGCCGTCGGCCCCGTGGCGGCTGGCTTATCTGGTGTTTCTCGTCGCTTCGCAAAGCCTGCTGTTCGATTTGGTGGTGGGAACCGACAGCGTTTACGCCTCGCTGTTTTTGTACTGCTGCCTTGTCCCCATCGGCGCCGCCCTGGGGCTGTGGCGCTTGCCGCTGCGGCTCTGCGTGGCGCTGGGGGCGGCTTGGGGCTATTCGATCTGGATTCGCGACGCCGGGGCGTATTTCATCTATGCGCCGCTGCTTCCGCTGCTCGCCTACGGCGCGGCGCGCCTTTACGGCGGCTGGCGCCGTTTCGCCCCCGCCGCCGCCTTCATCATCGCCGCCCTGGCGGTGCATGGCGCTTATCTCGGCTGGAGCGACTTGCGTTTCGGCCGGCCGGTAATGAGCACGGTGGGCCAGCACAATTGGTTGCGGCCGATTTTCGACATGGCGCAGGCCGGCTACGCCCGGCCGTTCGACGACGATCATCTGATCTCTAAAATCGTCAGAGATAACGCCATTCCCTATGCATGGCCGGAGCATCTAAAGATACTGGATATCCTGCATCATCAGTATAACCAAGACCCGATAGAAATTGTCGGAACGGTTAAGTCGGCTTATGTCCACTACGTCTTTTCCAACCCGGTCGGATACGCCCGCATCGTTCTTAAACAGCTTATGCTTGATCGGTTGGCGTTTAACCTGACCAATATTCCCTATATGCTGAATGAATTTTTTCAGTATGGGCCGTTTATCGGGCATCGGGTTGAGCCCGGCGTGCGCGAGTTGTCGCGGGCGTTGCGGCATGACGGCGATTTGGCGGCGGGGGGACTCTTGTTGTTGATCGCCGCCGGGCGGGCGTGCTCTTTGGCGGCGTTCGCATGGTTCGCCGTCTGGGTTCCGTGGCGCGTGGTCGGCGCGGCGGCCGCGGGGCGGAGATCGGAAGAGCACACGTCTGAA
>CALGOL010000529.1 GCA_937960755.1 uncultured Azospirillum sp. | reverse complement strand
GCCGTCACCTTGCCGCGCTGGTCGGGCGAACCGTCGGCCGCCTCCACCAACAGGGCCGGCGGCCCTGAACGCCCGACTCGGCCGCTTTTCAGCGCCTCGCGCACCTTCTCATAGCCGGCGATCAACTGCCCGGCCCGGCGCGCCAAACCGATTCGGTCCAGACAGCGCCGCTCGAGCAACTTTTCCACCTGCGCCGCCAGATCGGCGGGAACCTGCAACCGCCGCCGCGCCGCCTTAGAGAAAGCGCCACGACGCACCGCCAAAGCCAACGCTTCGGCGTCGGCTGAAACCCACATGCCGCGGCCGGGCAGCCGCTCCTCCAGGTCCGCGACCACACCGCCATCAGGCGAGACGACGAAACGGATCATGCCGTCTTTGTCTCCCACCCGGCCGGTGGCGACGCAACGCCGCCTGGGACCGCTTTCCTTCTCTTCGACCACGGGCGGCAACCCATCATCTTCCAGCCTGCCGTCTTCCAACCCGCCGTCTGCAACATCAACCGTCCGTTCGGAAGGATCGGTCATGATTTCCGCCTCCCCTTCCGCAGCGCCCGCATCCGCGGCGCCGCCAAGCATAGCGCGAATCCGGTCACAAAGCGAATCCGGTCAGGATGAAATCGCCTGATCGGCTCAACCTTGCGCCGCTTCGCCGCCCTGCCCTGCTTCGCCTTCGAACCAATGCGCCCGCGCCGCCATGATGATGGCGTTGGCGTCTTCTTCGGTCAGCGTGTCCTTGCCCAGAATGTCACGCAGCTCGTCGCCCGACAGGTCGGCCAGATCGTCCAACAGCTTGACGCCGTTTTCGCCCAGCTTGACCAACTGCGACGCGGTGAAATCCGCCAGTTCCGCCACATCGTCGGCGACGCCCAGCGCAACACGCTTTTCAGTGTCGACCCGTTCGCGCTCTTCCAGGAAGTTGAGCGCCCGCTGCTTCAACTCGATCGCCACATCGGCGTCAAAGCCTTCGATATTGGCAAGATCGCTGTCTTCGCAAAAGGCGATTTCTTCAACCGACGAAAACCCTTCCGCCACCAGCAGGTGGGCGATGACGTCGTCGACGTCCAGCCCGTCAATGAACAGCTGCGAGCGGGTTTTGACCTCTTCCGACCGACGCTCCGATTCTTCGGCCTCGGTCAGAATATCGATGCTCCAGTCGGTCAATTGCGAGGCCAAACGCACGTTCTGGCCGCGGCGGCCGATGGCCAGCGACAATTGATCGTCAGGCACCACGACTTCGATGCGGCGGCCTTCGTCATCCAGCACCACCTTGGCGACTTCGGCCGGTGCCAGCGCGTTGACGACGAAGGTCGCCGGATCGGCGGCCCACGGAATGATGTCGATTTTTTCGCCCTGCAATTCGCCGACCACCGCCTGAACGCGGCTGCCGCGCATGCCGACACAAGCGCCGACCGGGTCGATGGAGCTGTCGTTCGACACCACCGCAATCTTCGCCCGGCTGCCGGGGTCGCGCGCCACCGCGCGAATTTCGATGATGCCGTCGTAGATTTCCGGCACTTCCTGGGCGAACAGCTTCGCCATGAACAAAGGATGAGTGCGCGACAGGAAAATCTGCGGGCCGCGCGGCTCTTCCCGCACGTCCATGATGTAGGCCCGCACCCGGTCGCCGTTCTTGAAATGCTCGCGCGGCAGCAACTCGTCGCGGCGCAGCACCGCTTCGGCGCGCCCCAGATCGACGGTGACGTTGCCGTATTCGACCCGCTTGACCAAACCGTTGACGATTTCGCCCTTGCGGTCCTTGTATTCGTTGAACTGACGCTTGCGTTCGGCGTCGCGCACCTTCTGCACGATCACCTGCTTGGCGGTCTGCGCCGCGATGCGGCCGAAATCGATGGGCGGCAGCGGATCGACCAGGAACTCGCCCAGCTTGGCGCCGGGGCGGCGCTTTTGCGCATAGGCCAGCGTCACTTGGGTCGCTTCGTTTTCGACTTCTTCGACCACTTCAAGATAGCGCGCCAACCGGATGTCGCCGGATTTACGGTCGATGACGGCGCGGATGTCGTGCTCGTGACCATATTTGGAGCGGCCAGCCTTCTGGATCGCCTGTTCCATCGCTTCTAGGACTTCGTCCCGATCAATGCTTTTTTCGCGGGCGACCGCGTCAGCGACTTGCAGCAGTTCCATACGTTCTTTTTCCCACCCGCTTGTCCGTTCCCGCCCTGTCTTGTCGGCGGCCCGGCTCCATTCGTCACTCGGCGCGAGGGCGACCCGGTCGCCTTCGCCGCTTAATTGGCGGCGCCGGCGGCCTCTTCCGCCGTCGCCTTAATCAGCGCGTCGGTCAGCACCAGCCGCGCCTTCTGCACCCCGTCCAACGGCAGGCGAGACGTCCCCTGGTCATGCTCCAGCACGACCAGCCCGTCCTCCAGCCCACGCAAAACGCCCTTCCAGCGCTTGCGGCCGTCCACCGCCACCCGCATGTCCACCTTCGCCTCAAACCCGGCGAAACGGACGTAGTCGTTGGGGCGGGTCAACGGACGGTCAATGCCGGGAGAACTGACCTCCAGCGTGTAAGCGCCGGAAATCGGGTCCTCAACGTCAAGCACCGCGGAGAGCGCGCGCGAGATGTCGGCGCAATCCTCGACGGTCATCGCCGCGCGGTCCGCCCGCTCCGCCATGATCTGCAACACCGGGCGCTCGCCGCCGGTCAATTGAACGCGCACCACCTCGTACCCCATGCCTTCCACCGAAGGGGTGATGATCCGTTCGATACGATCCGTCGCGTCCATCTTCAACCGAACCTCATTCCCTCGCCGCCCGTCGTGGCGCGCCCGCTTTGGGCAAGCGGGCGAACGGCGCGGAAAATCGCCAGAGCCTAGTAAAAAAATAAGTGGGCAAAAGCCCACCCGCAATGCAACGCATCGCCCGAACTGCCGTCCGGCCGTCACGTCGTATGGGATACTTGGGCGTGACTATACCCTATCCGCCGCGCCCCGCAAGGAGATTCCATGGGCGGCGCGGCGAATAAAGCCGGTCAATAGCCGGTCATGATGCGTTCGACCAGTTGCTTCACCGTGGGGATGAAGCCGTTGGCGTAGAACGGATCGTCTTTAAAGCGGTAAGCGTTGTGGCCGGCGAACATCAACTGATTTTCGCAGTCGTCGGAATGCGCCACCGTCTGCAAGGTCTTTTGGATGCAGTACGACCGCGGGTCGGCCTTGCGGGTCGGCGCGTTGTCGTGCTCATGCTGCGACCAGTTGGAGAACAGGCAAGCCGACAGGCAGCCCATGCAGCCCACTTGATCGGCCAGAATCGTTTCGGCCTTTTCCGGCGTGACGAAAATCAGCGTGCTGTCGGGAGTCTTCAGCGCGCTGGTGAAGCCTTGCGCCGTCCAGGCTTGCGCCCGCTCGCGGTCGGTTTCAGTAACATAGACCGGACGGCCGCGCGGACCGACCGGGAATTCCGCCGAGTGCTCGCCGACCGGCTTGGACAGATAGGCGATCTGCCGTTCGGAGCGCTGCTGCAACTCCATCATGAAGGGGTTCTTCACTGCCGACGAGTAAAAGCCGGTGGGCGAGAAGCGGTTAAGCAGCACGTCGCCTTCGGTCAGGGTCAGCAGCTTGTTTTTCCAGGCGGTGGAAATCGGGCTTTCCTGGGTCAGCAGCGGACGGGTGCCGTACTGGAACGCCACCGGGCCGACTTCCGGGTTGTCGATCCAATCCTGCCATTCCGACAGCCACCACACACCGCCGGCCATGATGATCGGCACGTTGTCCAACCCGAACGACGCCATCATCTTGCGCAAGGCGACGACGCGGCCCAAAGGCGCTTCCGGCCTCAGCGGGTCTTCGGAATTGGACAGGCCGTTGTGGCCGCCGGCCAGCCAGGGGTCTTCATAGACCACGCCGCCCAGACCGTCGCGGAACTTGTTGTAGGCGCGCAGCCACAAGGCGCGGAAAGCGCGGGCCGACGACACGATGGGATAGTATTGCACGCCGAACTTGGCGCAGATTTCCGCCACGCGATAAGGCATCCCGGCGCCGCAGGTCACGCCGTGCACCAGCCCCTTGGCGCCTTCCAGCACGCCGGTGAGGATGGTTTCCGAGCCGCCCATTTCCCACAGCACGTTCATGTGGATGCGGCCCTGGCCGTTCGACCGCTCATGGGCGATGCGGGCCTGGGTGATCCCGCCGGAAATGGCGTATTTAATCAGCTCTTCGTGGCGCTCTCGCCGGGTCTTGGCGTGGTAGACCTGGGGAATCACGTTGCCGTCGGCGTCGTAGCTGTCGGCGTTGACGCCGGAAAAAGTGCCGACGCCGCCCGCCGCCGCCCAGGCGCCCGAGCTTTCCCCGTTCGAGACGGCGACGCCCTTGCCGCCTTCCACCACCGGCAACACTTCACGGCCCGACATGACCAACGGCTTCAACGCCTTCAACGAAACCTCCAAGAACCACGCTAAGGACATCCCTAAACGGCCGGCGCCCGCACGCGCGCGCCGCCGTCAATCCAGACCGGCGTTATAGGCCGAATTTCCCGTTGCGACGAGCAATTTTGTGCGGCGACGCCCAACCTGCGGCAAGAAATTCGTCACAAAATCATGCCGCATTGCAAAAATCGCGGCGCCGGGCGGCTCGTATCGTCACGGCGACGCCCGTAATTGCGGGCTCGACAGACGGGCGAGAACAAGCCATATCGCCGCTCTGTTTCACCAACCGTCGCCAGGGCCGTTCTGCATGACCGCGATTAAGGATTTCGCCGGATTGGTCGCCGCCGGGCTGGCTCAGTCGTCCGACGCCGAACGGCTTGATCCGGTTTTGCGGCGCTACGCTTTGGCGGTGACGCCTTATTTATCCGAGCTTATGGGCGGGGAAGCGTCGGACGGCCCGTTGCGCCGCCAATACCTCCCCGACGCGGCGGAGGCTTGCGCCCAGCCGGCCGAGCTGGCCGACCCGATCGGCGACGGCGCCCATGCGCCGGTGAAGGGAATCGTCCACCGCTACCCTGACCGGGTTTTGTTGAAACCCTTGCACGCTTGCGCGGTCTATTGCCGTTTCTGCTTCCGCCGCGAAATGGTCGGGCCCGGCGGCGAAGCGTTGAACGACGCCGAATTGGCCGCAGCGCTGGCCTACATCGCCGAGCGGCCGGAAATCTGGGAAGTGGTGGTCACCGGCGGCGATCCGTTCATGCTGAGCCCGCGCCGGCTGGCGCAGATCGTCGAGGCGCTGGCGGCGCTTCCCCATGTCGACGTCGTGCGCTTCCACACCCGCGTTCCGATGGCCGACCCGGCGCGGGTGACGGACGAACTGACGGCGGCGTTGCGGCGCGACGGCGTCGCCGCCTGGGTCGCCGTCCACGCCAACCACGCCGCCGAATTCACCCCGCAAGCCGCCGCGGCGCTGGCCCGGCTGGCCGACGCCGGCATACCGCTGGTGGGGCAAACCGTTTTGCTGAAGGGCGTCAACGACGCCGCCGAATCGCTGGAGGCGTTGTTCCGCGCCATGGTGCGCCATCGGGTGAAGCCGTATTACTTGCACCATCCCGACCTCGCCCCCGGCACGGCGCATTTCCGCCCCAGTCTGGCGGAAGGCCGAACGCTGGCGAAGCGCTTGCGCGGCCGGCTGTCCGGCTTGGCGCAGCCAACCTACGTGCTGGATATTCCGGGCGGCTGGGGCAAGGTTCCGGCCGCCGCCGCTTGGGCGGCGCCTGACGATCATGGCGACGGCTGGTCGGTCGAAGACCCGCAAGGCGGCCAGCATCGCTATGAGGGGTGATTAAAGCGCTACTCGAACTTTTCGTCGGCGTAAACGCCCCAGACGTCGGCGCGGGTCAGCCAGCCCTTATGGCCCTTCATGTCGACCTGACACCAATCATCTTTACACTTCATCAACTTGCCGATGACGCCGGGCTTGGCGTAAGCGACGATGACGGCTGCTTCGGTCGGCTCCTTGCGCAAAGCGCGCGTTCCGCCCAGCACCACCACGCCGCGCTTGCCCGACAGCATGCTCTGATGCACCCAGCCTTGCGAGCCTTCCCAATCGCGGATGCGTCGCCAAGTGTCGAACTCCGCCGTGATCTCCACCGGCATTTCCTTGCGGGTGAAGATCCATTCGACCGGATAGCTGCGGCCGGGGCCGATGCGGGCGTTCACCTCCCCCGCCCGCAGCGTGACGAAGCGGGGAACCGGCAGCCCGGAGCCTTGCGGCACCCCCTTCAGCTTTTTCTTTTGCTGGGGCGCCGCGTCTTCTTCGCTGGGCGGGCCGCTGGGCTCGTCCGACGCGGCGCGGACGCCGCCCAAGATCGGAAGAGCGTCGTGTAGGGAAAGAGTGTAGATCTCGGTGG
>CALGOL010000528.1 GCA_937960755.1 uncultured Azospirillum sp. | reverse complement strand
CCGACTGCGCCGCGGCCGCAACGGCGATCTGCTTAACTTCGACGTCATGCTGAAGCCGGTGCGCGGCGCCGATGGGCAGGTGCGCGAAGTGCTGTTGGAAGCGCGGGACGTCAGCGACATGACCCGGGCGCGGGAAAGCCTGATGCGGTCGGAACGGCTGGCGGCGTTGGGCGGGCTGGTGGCCGGCATCGCGCACGAGGTCAATACGCCGGTGGGGGTCGCCACCACCTCGGCGTCTTATCTGTCGCGCGAGGTCAAGCAACTGCGCCAAGAGGTGGCCGAGCGGCGGCTGACCGCGTCGCGCATGCAAGAGTTCTTGGGCAACGCCGAAGAAGCGGCGCAGCTCACCCTGTCCAACTGCGACCGCGCCGCGCAGATTATCGCCAGCTTCAAGCAAGTGGCGGTCGATCAAATCGGCGGCGAGCGCCGGCGCTTCAAGCTGAAAAGCTATATCGACGAGGTGTTGACCAGCCTGCGGCCGCGGTTGAAGCGCGAACCGCACAAGGTGGTGGTCGATTGCCCTGACGATCTGGAGTTGGAGACCGATCCCGGCGCGCTGTCGCATGGCTTGACGAATCTGGTGGTCAATGCGCTGGTGCATGCGTTCGAGCCCGGTCAAATCGGTCGCATAGACATCGTTGCGCGGCCGCTTGACGGCGACAGGGTCAAGCTGGTGTTCTCCGACGACGGCAAGGGCATACCGCCGGAACTGCACGAACAGGTGTTCGACCCCTTTTTCACCACCCGCCGCGGGGCTGGCGGCAGCGGGTTGGGGCTGCATATCCTGCACGCGGCGGTGACGGTGGCGTTGCGCGGCGAGTTGCGTTTGGTCAGCGACGCCGGCAAAGGCACTTCGTTCGTCATGACGTTTCCGCGGGTGCTGGACAGCGCGGCGCCTGCGGCGAACCGCGACGTTAAGGGAGAAGCGACGGCATGACGTCGGACGAGTTTATGTTTGCCGACGAGGACGAAGTCGCCGCAGCCGATGCGGCGACCGGCGGCGGCCGTGGCGACGAGGGCCCGCCGTGGAAGATTTTGGTGGTGGACGACGACGCCGAAGTTCACGCCGTCACCCGGCTCGCCCTGTCGAAGTTGCGCTTTTCCGGCCGCGGCGTGACGCTGCTGGGCGCCCATAGCGCCAAGGAAGCCGCCCGCGTGCTGGCGGCGGAAACGGACATCGCCTTGATCCTGCTGGATGTGGTGATGGAGACCGACGACGCCGGTTTGCAGTTGGTCCGGCGCATCCGCGACGAATTCGCCAATCACGCCGTGCGCATCATCTTGCGCACCGGCCAGCCCGGCCAGGCGCCGGAAGAAGACGTCATCGTCGATTACGACATCAACGACTACAAAGCCAAGACCGAGCTCACCACGCAAAAGCTGTTCACCACGGTGATCGCCGCCTTGCGCGCCTACGCCCATATCATGGCGCTGGAAACCAACCGCCGGGGCTTGCAGCAGATCATCGAATCCACCGACCGGCTGTTCGAGATGCACTCGATGCGGCAGTTCGCCGCCGGGGTGCTGACGCAACTCACCGCGGTGCTGTCCGCTCCGCCCAACGGCATCTTGTGCGCTCAGCGCATTGACGGCGGAACCGGCGGACGAACCGGCGGCGGCGGCGTGGTGGTGCTGGCGGGAGCCGGGCGTTACGCCAACGCGGCGGAACTGCCGGTGGCGGAGGTGGTGGACGATCCGGCGGTCGCCGTCGCGATCGAGCGCGCCTTCGTCAACCATCAAAGCGTTTACGAATCCGGCTCCACCACGCTTTACATCGCCGGCCCGGACGGGCACGAGGTGGCGGCGTGGATTCAAACCGACCGCCCACCCAGCGATGTTGAGCGCAGCCTGGTGGAGGTGTTCGCCTCTAAAATCGCCGTCAGTCTCGCCAACGTCCGCCTCTATGAACAGCTTCGCCAGTATAACGAGACGCTGGAGGATCGGGTGCAGGAGCGCACCCGCGCGCTGGAGGAGGCTAACCGGCGGCTTGAACGTCTCGCCACCGTCGACAGCCTGACCGAGACGCTGAACCGTCGTCGCTTTTTGGAGCTGGCGGCGCAAGAAGTCAGCCGCGCCCGTCGCCATGATCGGCCGCTGTCGGCGCTGCTGTTCGATCTCGATCACTTTAAGGCCGTCAACGACACCTATGGTCACGCCGCCGGCGACCAGACCCTGCGCCAAGCGGCGGCGGCGGCGCGCAGCGCTCTGCGCAACAGCGACGTGCTGGCGCGTTATGGCGGTGAAGAATTCGTCGCCCTGCTGCCGGAAACCGATCTGGAAGGGGCGGCCGCCGTGGCGGAGCGTTTGCGCGCCGCGGTCGCGGCGATGGAGATCGACGCCGACGGCGTTCGTATTACGATTACCGCCAGCGTCGGCGTCGCCGAATGGCGCGCCGACGAAGCGTCGCTGGAACGAGCGCTGGCGCGCGCCGACGAGGCGCTTTACGCAGCGAAAAGGTCTGGACGCAATAAAATATCCACATAACTTGAGCGGTTTCGTGGATTATTGCCATATCAGCATGGTTAATGTCATTTTTATTGTCGATACTGCAACGAAATGCGCTTTGGCCCATTGCCATCCCGACCTTCTCTCCCTAACTTTGAAGCACAGAAAACAAGCTCGAAAGCCCAAGAGGCGAAAAAACGGGCGCCGCGACTGAACGTAATCGTCAGACGAGATGGGGAGATGAAAGATGCCGAATCGGCCGATCCGCAAACTTATCGCCAATCAGCAAATCCACACGGTTGAAAAGAGCATTTCAGTGCGCACCGCCGCGCACATCATGGCGACGGCCCGCATCGGGTCGGTGATGGTGGTGGACAAAGACGTCTTGGTCGGGATTTTCACCGAACGCGACGCCTTGTTCCGCGTGCTGGCGGGCGGGCTCGACCCCGACCGCACCAAGGTCGGCGAGGTGATGACCGCCGACCCGCAGACCATCGCGCCGGATCGCCCGCTCATCAACGCGTTGCACTTGATGCACGACGGCGGGTTCCGTCATATGCCGGTGGTCGAAAACGGCCGTCCGGTGGGCATGGTGTCGATCCGTGACGCCATGGCGATTGATCTGCTGCGCTTGGAAACGGATCAGCATCGCAAGGAGGCGATCGCCGAAATATTGGCGTAACGGCCTTTTGGGGGCGGGCGGAGCCGGTTTTTTGAGGAACTGGAAGCGCCCGTCCCCTTGTATGAAACGCCGCTGAGCTTGACTTGCGCTTTATGCCGGCGGCGAGCCTTGATGCAACGCCTGAAATAGCGCCGGCGCGACGCCCGCTCTTAGGCGGCGACGAAAGCCCCGTGCAGGCCGGGGGGCTGAAAGCCTGTAAGCCACGCCGTGGCCAGCGGCCCGTCGCTTAATTGGGCGGCGGCGAAGATCGCCAACCCGTGCCGGTCGCGCGCCACGTCGATCACCGTGCCGAGCACCCATCCGGCGCCGCCGCCGGGTTGGGAAACGAAAACATGTTCTTCGGGGATTTGGCCGGCGGGATAGCGGTAAGCGCCTCGCGGCGCGCCGTCGCCGTCGCGGCGAACCACGCTGTCGAACCACGGGCCGCCGCTCAGATTCTCCAAATGGAAAACCGCGTCATGCCGACGGCCGACCGCGGCGGGATCGACGCGAGGGAATTCCGACGCGCCGGCCGTGAGCGCCGCCGTCTCCACCCGTCCGCCAGGGCGCAACACGAAAGACGTCAGCCGCAAGGGGGCCGCGTCCATCCACCGACCAGCCATCACGCCGGCCAGCCGGCGGGCGACGATTCCCGGATCGTCCGCCAGCGTGAAGTCGAAGCGAATGGTTCCGTCCGCCTCCTCCCAAGCGTTGGAGAAGTGAAAGCCGAAGCCCGCCGGGACCTCCCAAGTCCGCAGCTTGTCGGGGTCGTCCTTATCCACCGCGACCAGCCGGATCGGCTGGTCGGGCCGCCAGTCGTGGGCGTCGAGGAAGCTTCGCCCGGCCGCCAGCTTCTCCGGGTCGAGGAAATAGGGGGTAAGCGCGAAAACCAGCGATCTTTCGGTTATCGCCACGTCATGCAGCATGGCCGGATGCTTGATCTTCAGCAGGACGAAGCGCTTCAGTTCGCCGTCGCCGCCGATGCGCCAGATCATCATCTCGCCGCCGGGATAATTGACGCCGAAATTCCACACCTCGCCGCTAGGGTCGATTTTGGGATGGGCGGAAAACGCCAACCCGCGCAAATCCGGCCGCCATGCGACTTCCCCCCGCGTCTCCAGCGTCGCCGGGTCCAACTCCCATGCCGGCCCGGTCTCCCACAGCGCCAAGAGCCGGCCGTTGAGCGGCAAAGCGTTGATATTGGCGGGATTGGAGCGGTGAGGCGGCGTCAAAGGCGCGGCGTTTGGCGGGCGTTCCGAAAAGGTCGGAAACAGCGCTCGGCCGGCTGCGGTTTCGGCTTGCCGCTTATGGGTGGCGATGAAGCGGCTGCGGTAGGACGCCGTGTCGGGGCCGTCGATGCGCCAAGCCTGCATCAGCCCGTCGCCGTCAAACCAGTGCCGGCCGCGCCCGCCTTCCGCCGTCTGCGGCGTCGGGCCGTTGCGGTAGAACACGCCGCGCAGCTCGGCGGGAAAGCGCCCCTCCACCATCAGCCGCCCCACGTCCCTTTCGGTTCCGCGCGCGCGCCACGCCGCCAGCGCGTCGGGCGTTTCGGCCTCGGCGAGGGAAGGCGCAAGGGCGGCGGCGGCGAGGCCGCTAAAACCGCGCAGCAAAGCGCGGCGATCAAAGGCGTATCGCATCATGGCGGACCTCACGGGCTCAAGGTGGCGATCACGTCGACCGGCGCTTCGCCCACTGTGACGGCGGCGGCGTCGAACTGCGGCGGACCGAAGCGCGACGGCGGGTCGCCGCCGAAGCCGTACGCCTCCACCGGAACGCCGAACAGGTTGACGCTCAGCTTACCGTCGCCGTCGGCGTCTTGATAGGCGGCCACCAGATAGCGGCCGGCGGGCAGGCCGTGAAAAATCGCCTTCACCTCACCCGGCGTCGGGACCAGCCGTTGACCGGCGAACGGGCGATGGGCGGAAAAAGCGTCGGCGCTGTCGAAAACCGCAATCATCACCGCGCCGTTTTGCGGTTTGACCCCGCGGGTCGTCGCCGTCAGGTCGCCGGCTGCTGCGGCTGTGGCGGCGGAAACAACCAAACCGGCGGTCAAAACCAAGAAACGAGAAAATCCCTTGCCCATACTCGGCCCCTTTTCATTAAGCTGGCGCTGTCGCGCAATGGGGCCAAGTTGACGGCGGGCCCCCCGTATGCGCCATCGCCTGTACGTGTTTGGGGGAGGTTTCTTCGTGAATGACGCCGGATCGCCATTGACGCTTCGCCGATGGCGGGATGCGCACGGCGCGGCCGACGGCTACGGCCGCCGC
>CALGOL010000527.1 GCA_937960755.1 uncultured Azospirillum sp. | reverse complement strand
CGGCGGGCTGACGGTGGCGGAGGGGCGGCCAGTGCGGGCGGAAACCCGCGGCGGCAAAACCTATCTCGATTTCGGCGAGGATTGGCGGCGCGACTTCACGGCCGTCATCACCGGCCCGGTGGCGCGGGCGCTGAAAAAAGAAGGGATCGATCCGGCGGCGCTGGCCGGGCGGCTGGTGCGGGTGCGCGGCTGGCCGGAATGGCGTTTCGGTCCCCAGATCGACGTCGCCGTTCCGGCCCAGCTTGAGGTGATTGATTAGGCGCTAATGCGCGTCGCCCCAATTGGCCCCGACGCCGGCTTCCGCCGACAACGGCACGTCAAGCGTCACCACGTTTTCCATCACTTGACGCACAACGGACGAGGTCGCTTCGGCTTCGCCCTTCGGGACTTCGAACAGCAGTTCGTCGTGCACTTGCAGCAGCATGCGCGCCTTTAAGCCCGCCGCCGCCAGCGCGGGGGGAACCTGCGCCATCGCCATGCGCATGATGTCGGCGGCCGCGCCTTGGATGGGAGCGTTGATCGCTTGGCGTTCAGCAAAAGCGCGCTTGGCCTGGTTTTTTTCCTGAATGCCGACGATGGGGCAGCGGCGGCCGAACCGGGTTTCGACGAAGCCCAGCTTGCGGGCGCTTTCCTTGGTCTGGTCCATCCAGATTTTCAGTTCGGGGAAGCGCTCGAGATAGGTTTTGATGAAGGCGTTGGCCTCGCCCGGCGCAATGCCCAATTGCTTGGCCAGACCAAAACCGGAAATGCCGTAAATAATGCCGAAGTTGATCGCCTTCGCCTTGCGGCGGATTTCCCCGGTCATCTGGTCGAGCGGCACGCCGAACACTTGGCTGGCGGTGGCGGCGTGGACGTCGACGCCGTCGCGAAAGGCCTGCTTCAGCGCCGCAATGCCGGCGATTTCCGCCACCAGCCGCAATTCAATCTGCGAATAATCCACCGACAACAGAACATTGCCCGGCTCGGCGACGAAGGCGCGGCGGATCTTGCGCCCCTCTTCGGTGCGGATCGGGATGTTCTGCAAATTGGGGTCGGTGGAGGACAGTCGGCCGGTGTTGGTGGCGGCCAGCGAGAAACTGGTGTGGACGCGGCCGGTCTTGGCGTCGATCTGTTCTTGCAGCGCGTCGGTGTAGGTGCTTTTCAACTTGGCGAGTTGGCGCCAGTCCAGCACCTTTTCCGCAATCGTCACGCCCTGTTCCGCCAGTTCCTCCAGCACGGAAGAATCGGTGCCCCAAGCGCCGGTCTTGCCTTTCTTGCCGCCCGACAGGCTCAAATCGTCAAACAGGATTTCGCCCAACTGCTTGGGCGAGGCGACATTGAACGGCCGCGGCGCCAAAGCTTGGATTTCCTGATTGATCTCGTCTAGCCGGCGGCCGAGGTCTTGCGACAGCCGGGCGAGTTCGGCCCGGTCGACCTTGATCCCGGCGCGCTCCATATCCGCCGTCACCGCCACCAGCGGGCGTTCGATGGTCTCGTAAACCGTGGTTTTGCGCGCCTCCACCAATCGCGGTTTCAGCACCCGCCACAGCCGGAAGGTGATGTCGGCGTCTTCCGCCGCGTAGGCCAGCGCCTTATCCAACGGCACGCGGTCGAAGGTGATCTGCTTCTTGCCCGTGCCGCAAACGGCTGAGAATGGAATGGTTTCGTGGTTGAGCAGGGTGGCGGACAACTCGTCCATGCCGTGACCGCCGCCGCCGCCTTCGATTGAATAATGCAGCAGCATGGTGTCGTCGACCGGCGCGACGCGCACGCCGGCGCGGGCGAAAAGCTGGTGGTCGAATTTGAAATTATGGCCGATCTTCAGAATGGACGGCGATTCCAGCGCCTCTTTCAACACGCGCAGCGCGTCGGCTTCGGCGATTTGCGGCGGCGCTTCGCCGCCCGACAGCCCCAATTGGCCTTCGCCTTCCGGCGGGACGTGGCCCAGCGGGATGTAACAGGCGCGCCCCGGCTCGGTGGCGAGCGAAATTCCCACCAGCTTGGCGGCGGACGGCGTCAGCGAGTCGGTTTCAGTGTCCACCGCCAGCAGCCCGGTTTCCCAGGCCCGCGCCACCCAGCGCTCCAGCACCGCCAAATCCTGCACCAGCTCATAGCGTTGCTCGACCTTGGAGAGGTCGGGAACCGGAACGGCGGGCGCGGCGGCGCTGTCGGCGG
>CALGOL010000526.1 GCA_937960755.1 uncultured Azospirillum sp. | reverse complement strand
GACTTCCTTTTCCAGCTTACGGCGTTCGTCCAGCAGCGCCGCTACGCGGGCCGGCAGTTCCGCCGGCGCCACCTTCAGCACGCCGGCCGCCTGGGCCAGCAGGGAATCGCGTTCAGCGAGATACGACCGGGCGCCTTCCGCCGTCACCGCTTCGATGCGGCGCACGCCCGCCGCCACGGCGCTTTCCGCCACCACCTTGAACAGGCCGATGTCGCCGGTGCGCCGCACATGGGTGCCGCCGCACAATTCAATCGAGAACGACTTGTCGGCGTCGGCGTCGCGGCCGCCCATGGAGACGACGCGCACTTCGTCGCCGTATTTTTCGCCGAACAGCGCCATGGCGCCCTCTTCGCGGGCTTCGTCCGGCGTCATCAGCCGGGTGACGACTTCCGAATTGCCCAGCACGCGGCGGTTGACTTCCTCTTCCACCGCCGCCAGATCGTCGGCCGACAGCGGGGTCGGCTGAGAAATGTCAAAACGCAGCCGCTCGGCCGAGACCAGCGAACCTTTCTGCGTCACATGCTCGCCCATGCGGCGGCGCAGCGCTTCATGCAGCAGGTGGGTGGCGGAATGGTTGGCGCGGATGGCGGAGCGCCGGGCGCCGTCCACCCGCAATTCCACCACGTCGCCGACCTTCAGCGTTCCCTTAGCCACCGTCCCTTGATGAACGAACAACGCCCCCAGCTTCTTGGCGGTGTCGGCGACGGTGAACTCAGTCCCGCCCGCGGTGAAGATAATGCCGGAATCGCCGACCTGACCGCCGGATTCGCCATAGAACGGGGTTTGGTTGACGACGACGCCGACCGCGTCGCCCGCGGCGGCCTGTTCGACCCGCGCGCCGTCCTTGACGATGGCGACGACTTTGCCTTCCGCGGTTTCGGTGTCGTAGCCGAGGAATTCGGTGGCGCCCAATTCCTCTTTCATTTCGTACCACAAGGTTTCGGTGGCGGCCTCGCCGGAGCCGGCCCAGCTTTCGCGCGCCTTGCGGCGCTGTTCGTCCATCGCCGCCTTGAAGCCGTCTTCGTCCACCGTCCGCTTGCGGCCGCGCAGCACGTCCTGGGTCAGGTCGAGCGGGAAGCCGTAGGTGTCGTAGAGCTTGAACGCCACCTCGCCCGGCAGCGCCGCCGCGTCGTCCAGCTTGGCCATTTCGTCGTCCAGCAGGCGCAAGCCGCGGTCGAGCAATTGCTTGAAGCGGGTTTCCTCCAGCTTCAAGGTCTCGACGATCAGCGCGCGGGCGCGAACCAGTTCGGGATAGGCGTCGCCCATCTGGCCGATCAGGGCCGGAACCAGCCGGTGCAGCAGCGGCTCCTTCGCCCCCAGCATATGGGCGTGGCGCATGGCGCGGCGCATGATGCGGCGCAGCACATAGCCGCGGCCTTCGTTGCTGGGCAGCACGCCGTCGGCGATCAGGAACGAGCACGAGCGCAAATGGTCGGCGATGACGCGGTGCGACACGCCGTGCGGGCCTTCCGGCGCGGTCTTGGTGGCTTCGGCCGAGGCTTCGATTAGCGCCCGCATCAGGTCGATGTCGTAATTGTCGTGCCGGCCTTGCAGCACGGCGGCCAAGCGCTCCAGCCCCATGCCGGTGTCGATGGAAGGCTTGGGCAGCGCCACCAGATCGTCCGGCCCACGCTGTTCATACTGCATGAACACCAGGTTCCAGATTTCAATGAAGCGGTCGCCGTCCTGTTCCGCCGAGCCCGGCGGGCCGCCCCACACCTTGTCGCCGTGGTCGTAGAAGATTTCCGAGCACGGGCCGCACGGCCCGGTGTCGCCCATGCGCCAGAAATTATCGTCGGTGGGGATGCGGATGATGCGGTCGTCCGGCAGACCGGCGATCTTGCGCCACAAGGCGGCGGCTTCTTCGTCGGAAGTGTGGACGGTGACCGTCAACTTATCCTTGGGCAGGCCGTATTCTTTAGTGATGAGGTTCCACGCCAGTTCGATCGCCAGATCCTTGAAATAGTCGCCGAAGGAAAAATTCCCCAGCATTTCAAAGAAGGTATGGTGACGGGCGGTGTAGCCGACATTGTCCAGATCGTTGTGCTTGCCGCCGGCGCGCACGCATTTCTGCGAGGTGGCGGCGCGCTTGTAGCCGCGCTGCTCCGCCCCGGTGAAGACGTTCTTGAACTGCACCATCCCGGCGTTGGTGAACATCAGCGTCGG
>CALGOL010000525.1 GCA_937960755.1 uncultured Azospirillum sp. | reverse complement strand
CCGGGGCGAGAAAGTGGAACTGCGAATACGGGCCGCGCCGCGCACCGTGGCGCGCCGCTTGTCGGCGTTGCGCCAGTTCTATCGTTTTTTGGTGTCGGAAAATCGCCGCGCCGACGACCCTTCCTCCGCCCTCGACAGCCCCAAGCAAGGCCGCCCCTTGCCCAAGGTGCTGACCGAAGATGAGGTTCGTCGCCTGATCGACAAAGCGCAAGAACGCGGCGGACCCGAAGGCTTGCGGCTGGTGGCGCTGCTCGAGGTGCTCTACGCCTCCGGTTTGCGGGTGTCGGAACTGGTGGGTCTGCCGATGACCGCCATCATGCGCGACGGCCGCGCTTTGATGGTGCGCGGCAAAGGCGGCAAGGACCGCGTGGCGCCGCTGTCCGCCCCAGCCTGGGCGGCGGTGCAAGCCTACCTGCCCCATCGCCGGCATTTTATGGCGCCGGGGCGCGAGGCGCGACAGGCGCCGTTTCTGTTCCCGTCGCGCGCGTCGGAAGACGGCTATCTCACCCGCCAGCGCTTCGCCCAGATCTTAAAAGAGCTGTCGCTGCAAGCCGGCGTTGATCCCGCCAAGGTCAGCCCGCACGTGCTGCGCCACGCCTTCGCCACCCATTTGCTCGATCACGGCGCCGATCTGCGCTCGGTGCAAAAAATGTTGGGGCACGCCGACATCGCCACGACGCAAATCTACACCCACGTCGCCAATGAAAGGTTGCGCCAGGTCGTGCGCAGCCATCACCCGCTGGCGCAACCCAAGGCGCTGGCGCGGGAAAAGCTGAAGTAGTCAGCCCGGCGGCAAATCGCTGAGACAGGCGTTGAGGAAGCGAGCGATGTCGCGCTGGGCCATGCGCGCCCGTCCGCGCTCCGCCACCGCTTGGCGACGGGCGTCGTCGGCCAGCAATCCGACGCATGCTTCCGCCAATCCGTCATAGGGCGCAAAAACCGCGGCGTCTTGCATGTCCGGTTCGATATCGGTGTCGGGGTTGCGTTCGGCGACCAGCGCTTTGCCGTTCGCCAGTAGATATGAAGCGCGGACAATTTCAAACACGCCGCGCGGATAGAAATGCACATTCAGCACGATGCGCGCCCGCGCAATGAATTGGTCGCGCGGTAGACCGTAATAGTTCTGCAAGGCGACGCATTCGACGCCGCGTTCCCCCAGCTGGTCGAGAATCCGCCGACGGCGATCATTCATCGCGCCATAAAACAGCACGTCGATGTCTTGCGTCGCGGCGGGAGAAATACGCGCCAGCTCCGGTCGGTAGCCGATGGGCGCCAGCCGAGCCCGAACGCCCATACCGGCGAGCGCCGCGATATTGCGCCGGCTGTAATCCCAAACCGGGCGTCGGCGCAGCAGCTCAAGATAATGCGGCTTCATCGGGACATCCTGCGCCGAAGCCTGCTCGAGATTATAAATCACCGTTTTCTCAGGAACTTGGGCCGCTTCCGCCGCGGTAAGGTTGAGGGCGCCCAGCAAAACCGTCGGGCGCGATTTACTGAACTGATTGCAGCGCAATTCAGCCTCAACCCCCAACGCCCGCAGCGCGTAAAGCAGCGTTTCCGCCACTTCCCAGAATGGTCCCCCGGCGCCGTCCACCCCGGCGTCTTTGTTAATCACCACGATATCGACAGCGCGCGCCATAACCGATAATCACTCCGCAGACGAATGACCGACGCCGCGACGCGACGGCCGGGCGATTTTCAGCGGCAGATCTTCAACGAAAGCCAGCGCCAAAGCCAGCGCCGAGGTCAGGGCCGAGTCGTCGGCCAGCCCTTCCGCGGTCACCCGAAAATAGCCGGTCATCGGTCGCCCGCCGTTCAAGAATGGTCGGGCGGTGGGCAAAGCCATCGCCGCTGCGGCGTTGGCGGCGCCGACGCGCAGCAGCAACCCGCCGTCCCTGCCGGCGCAGCATAACAGATTGCCGTCAAGCATAAAGCCGACGCCGCCGAACATGCGTTTTTCCACCGTCCGGGCGGAAGCGGCGTCGGGCAGCGCCGCCCGCACCCGCGCCGCCAGAATGTCGAGAACCGGATTATCGGCTTTTTTAGCGGCCATCGGCGGGGCTCCTAACAACAAAACCCCCGCCTTGTCGCCAAGGCGGGGGTTTCCCATCAAGCGGCGTTGAGCCGGCAAGATCACATATGCAGCGGCCGGCCGTCCACCGCCAAGGCGGCTTCCTTGACCACTTCCGACAGGGTCGGGTGAGCGTGGCAGGTGCGGGCGATGTCTTCAGCCGAGGCGCTGAACTCCATGCCGACGCAAATTTCGTGGATCATTTCGCCGACGTTGGGGCCGACCATGTGGACGCCCAGCACCTTGTCGGTGGTCTTGTCGGCGAGGATCTTGACGAAACCGTCAGTGGCGTTCATGGCGCGGGCGCGGCCGTTGGCGGTGAAGGGGAACTTGCCGGCCTTGTAAGCCACGCCCGCCGCCTTCAGTTCTTCTTCGGTCTTGCCCACCGACGCGACTTCCGGCCAGGTGTAGACGACGCCCGGAATCAGGTCGTGATTGACATCGGATTTCTGGCCGGCGAGTTGTTCGGCCAGCACCACGCCTTCGTCTTCCGCCTTGTGCGCCAGCATCGGGCCGTCGATGACGTCGCCGATGGCGTAAATCCCCGGCACGTTGGTGGCGAAGTGGTGATTGGTCTTGATCTTGCCGCGGTCCATCTCGACGCCGACCGCTTCCAGCCCCAGCCCTTCGGTGTAGGGGCGGCGGCCGATGGCCACCAGCACGACATCGGCTTCCAGTTCTTCCGCAGCGCCGCCGGCCGCCGGCTCCACCGTCAGCTTGACGCCGGTTTCAGACGCCGCGGCGCCGGTCACCTTGGTGGACAGCTTGAAGGTCATGCCCTGCTTGGCGAGGATCTTCTGCATGGTCTTCGACACTTCGCCGTCGTTGGTCGGCAAAATGCGATCGAGGTATTCGACGACGGTGACTTCGGCGCCCAGACGGCCCCAAACCGAGCCCAGCTCCAGACCGATGACGCCGCCGCCGATGACGATCAGCTTCTTCGGCACCGATTCCAGCGCCAGCGCCCCGGTGGACGACACGATGCGCTTTTCGTCGATGGCGACGCCCGGCAGCGGGGTCACGTCGGAGCCGGTGGCGACGACGATGGCCTTGGAAACCTTGACGGTTTCTTCGCCCTTATCGGAAGTGACGACGACGGTGTCGGGGGCGGCGATCTTGCCCAGGCCCTTCAGCCAAGTCACCTTGTTCTTCTTGAACAGGAATTCGATGCCTTGGGTGTTGGCCTTCACCACGTCGTCTTTGTGGCCCATCATGGCCGGCAGGTCGAGTTCGACGCCGCCGGTCTTGATGCCGATCTTGGCGAAGCCATGCCGAGCGTCTTCATACTTTTCCGAGGCCGACAGCAGCGCCTTGGACGGAATGCAGCCGATGTTGAGGCAGGTGCCGCCAAGGGCCGGGCGCTTTTCGACGCAAGCCACCTTGAAGCCCAACTGCGCCGCGCGGATGGCGCAAACGTAACCACCGGGACCGCCGCCGATCACGACGACATCAAACGAGCTTTCAGCCATGGGGGCAAACCTTTCCGCCATTCTTATTTATAGCCGGATTTCCGGGATAAGGTCCGGCCGCGAGGACTTTTCGAGCGCAGTTATGCCCCGCCTTAGACTTATGGGCAATGTTTCAGTTGGTCCTACCATGACTTGGCGCAGGCGCGCTCGCGTCAGGCGACGAAGACCGATGAGTCCCGTCCATGACGCGCTTCTTTTGTGAAAAATAAAGGAAATTTTTACCTACAATTTTATCTTGTTTTTCGGCAAATGTGTGGCATGATGGGTTCATGGATTAAGCCAACCACGCCCCAAGGGGGATTGAACGTAAAGGGGAACCGCCATGACCATGTCGCGCCGCTGCATCGACACGCTGATGGATCTGGTTGAGATCAAGCTGTCTTGCCTGGAAGTCACCGACCGCGAAGACATGCGGGAACGCGAATTGCTGATGCGCTGCGCCCAGGAACTGCGCGCCGAAGCGCAAGGCGAAGACGGCCGGAACACCGAATTCAGCGCGCCCAAGCGCCGCGGCCGCAAGCCCAAGCACCTGCAATTCCACGAACTGCATGCTGCTTAACTAGGGCTTGATTGCGTTTTCAAGCAGTTCCACCCCGCCGGTGGTCAGCAGCATCGACGCGGCGCCCAGCCGCGGATCGAGCAGATAAAGCCGGTCGTCGCCCTGCGGCAACGACACCTTGACCACAAGGCGCGAGCCCACCGCCAGCACTTCGCCGATACGGGCGCCCTGCGGCAAATCCAGCGCCGCCCCCTTGCCGCCCGCCGACAGCGACACCGCCGCCCTCTCAGCCGCCTTCTCGGCGGCGCGCTCCGCCGTCCGCTCGGGGTCGTTGGCGCGTTTGACCAGCTCCATCACCAAAATGGCGACGCCGACGACGATCATCACTCCCATGACGACCACAAGTGCCTTAAGAAAGCGCACGGGGCTATAGTCCCTTGTTGATGATCCAAAAGCGAAGCGAACGTAACATTCATGCGCGACCCAGACGCCGCCGCCGACTCCGACGATCTCGCCGACCTGACCGGCGAACCGATTGAGACCGACGAGCCGGCTGAAATCCGCACCGTCGTCATTGCGCCCGAAGCTGACGGCTTGCGGCTCGACAAGGCGCTTGCCGACGCCCAGCCCGACCTGACCCGTTCACGGGTCCAAGCGTTGTTGGCGGGCGGCGCCATATCGCGCGACGGGCGGACCATAACCGACGCTTCGTCCCGGGTCAAATCAGGCTGGCGGTTCGACGTGGCGATTCCCCAGCCGGAACCCGCGATACCGCTCCCGCAAGACATCCCGATTACGATCATCTACGAAGACGACGACCTGCTGGTGGTGGACAAGCCCCCCGGCATGGCCGCCCACCCGGCGCCAGGAACGCCAGACGGCACGCTGGTCAACGCACTGCTGCACCATTGCGGCGCCAGCCTGTCGGGCGTCGGCGGCGTGCGCCGCCCCGGCATCGTCCATCGCCTGGACAAGGACACCAGCGGCTTGATGGTGGTCGCCAAGACCGACCGAGCGCACTGGGGCCTGACCGCGCAATTCGCCGACCGCACCCTCAGCCGCACCTATCGCGCGTTGGTCTGGGGCCTGCCCAGCCCGCGAGAAGGGCGTGTCGAGGCCAATATCGGCCGATCCACCGCAGATCGCAAAAAAATGGCGGTGGTCATGGGCGGCGGCAAACACGCCGCGACGCGCTATCGGGTGGTGAAAAGCTACGGCCTGTCGCTGGCCTGGGTGGAATGCGCGCTGGAAACCGGACGCACCCACCAGATTAGGGTGCATCTGGCGCATATCGGTCATCCGGTGGTGGGCGATCCGCTTTACGCCAACGGCCGGGCGGCGCGCAAAAACGGCCAGTACGCCGCCAAACTGCCCGATGACATCCGCCATGCTTTGGCCCAATTCCCTCGGCAAGCTCTACATGCTGTAAAAATAACCTTCCGGCATCCGGCATCCGGTGAGACGATGACTTTTTTTTCTGAACCAACTGCTGATATGGCTGATCTGCTCGCTAATTTAGAACGTATTTGAAGCAGCTATACCGCACTAAAAAAGTCTGGTATGGTGTCTATATAGATATCCGGCGCGCGCCCATCGACGGCGCCGGACGACAAGGCAAGGGGGATTTAAGACATGGCGACGACGCTGCCGACCATTCCCGCGGTGAGTTCCGAGAGCAACCTCTCGCGCTACCTTCAGGAAATCCGGCGCTTTCCCATGCTTCAGCCGGAAGAAGAATTCATGTTGGCCAAGGCTTGGCGCGAGCATGGCGATTCCAAAGCGGCGCATAAGCTCGTCACCAGCCATCTGCGCCTTGTCGCCAAAATCGCCATGGGCTACCGCGGCTACGGCCTGCCGCTGTCGGAACTGATTTCCGAAGGCAACGTCGGCATGATGCAGGCGGTCAAGCGGTTTGAGCCCGACCGCGGCTTCCGCCTCGCCACCTACGCCATGTGGTGGGTGCGCGCCGCCATACAGGAATACATCCTGCATTCCTGGTCGCTGGTGAAGATCGGCACGACGGCGGCGCAAAAGAAGCTGTTCTTCAACCTGCGCCGGCTGAAAGGCCAGATGCAGGCCATCGACGACGGCGACCTCTCGCCCGAGCATGTCAACAAGATCGCCACCACGCTGGACGTCAGCGAACAGGAGGTGGTGGACATGAACCGCCGCCTCGCCAGCCCCGACCATTCGCTAAACGCCCCCTTGCGGGTGGACGGCGAAGGCGAGTGGCAGGATTGGTTGGAGGATGAGCGCGCCAATCAGGAAATCGTGCTTGCCGACCAGGAAGAATCCGGCAAGCGCCGCAAGTTGCTGGTTGACGCGATGAAGGGTCTGAACGAGCGCGAACGTGACATTCTGGCGGAACGCCGGCTGCGCGACAACCCCACCACGCTGGAAGACCTGTCGCAAAAATACGGCATCAGCCGCGAACGGGTGCGCCAGATCGAAGTGCGGGCGTTTGAGAAGCTGCAAAAGGCGGTGCGCAACGCCGCCCTTGAGCAAAAACTGCTGCCGTCTTAACCGCCCTTTTTCAACAAGTCGCGGCCGGCGAAAGCCGCGCCGCCGACGATGAACAGCGCGGCGGCCCAAACATGGGCCCCGCCCTGCCCCATGCCGGCGCCGATCAGCAACAGCGTCGACATCAGCGGCGCGGCGTAGCACAGCGCCCCCAGCGTCTGCACGTCGCCGCGCTTCACCCCGTAATCCCAGACATAAAACGCCACGCCCATCGGCCCAAAGCCCATCAGCCCCGCCGCCAGCAATTGCCCCGACGACGGAACGACGGTGGTCTCAAACGCCAGATGACATAGCCCGGCCAGAAACGCCGTGCCGAAGCAATGGCCGATCACCCCTTCGGTCGGCACGTTGGCGCAGAACCGCCCCGCCCCCACCGAATATATCGCCCACAACACGGCGCAGGCCGCAGCGGAAGCGTAGCCCGGCAAATCACCCGCGGAAAAATTCACCCCGCCGCCTTTGCCGGCGACGATGATGAAGCAGCCGATCAAACCGGCGGCGGCGCCGACGAACTGCGCTCGCCCCAGCCCACGCCCGATGGAAGCGAACAGCACGATGAACAGCGGCCACAGGTAATTGATAAGATTGACCTCCACCGCCGCCGACGGCGCCAGGCGGAAAGCCAGAAAATAAAAGAAATGATAGCCGAAATAGCCGGTAAGGCCGAGAACCCAGGCGAGCGGCGGCTGGCGGATCGCCGGGGTGAGGTCGCGGCCCAGCAGCTTGGCGGTGATGGCGATGGAGACGCCCGCCACCAAAAAGGTGATGGCGGTCATCTGGAACGCCGGAATGTCGCCGGTGGACGCCGCCCCCATGGCGAGCGTCGCCCATAGCACGATGGCGATTGAGCCGACGCCGGTGGCGCGGCGGCGCAAGGCGGCGGCGTCAGGTCCAAGAGCTTGCGCCGTCATTTTCACACCACCCGCCGCCGTTGTCGTTCCGGCCGCTTTCCTACTACGCCGCCCGTATCGCCGACAAGAAGCCTGACACTTCCCCCTTCAACGCCTCCGCTTGGCTGGACAGCCGGCCAGCCGCGGTCAGCACCGAATTCGCCATGCCGCCGGTCTTGTCAGCCGCCGCCGACACCCCGCCGATCACCGAAGACACGTCCTGCGCCCCGCCGGCGGCGCGCTGAACGTTGCGGGCGATTTCCTGCGTCGCCGCCATTTGCTGTTCGACCGCCGACGAAATCCCCAGCGAGATGTCGTTGACCTCGCGGATGACGTCGGTGATCTGGTGGATGGCGTCCACCGTGGCGGAACTGGCGGTCTGGATGGCGTCCACCTGCGCGGCGATGTCCTCCGTCGCTTTGCCGGTCTGATTGGCGAGATTTTTCACCTCATTCGCCACGACGGCGAAGCCCTTGCCGGCCTCCCCCGCCCGCGCCGCCTCAATGGTGGCGTTGAGCGCCAGCAGATTGGTCTGACTGGCGATGCGCTGGATCAGATCCACCACTTCACCGATGCGGTGGGCGGCGGCGGAAAGCTCCTGCACGCTGTCGCCGGTGCGCTCCGCCCCATCCACCGCCCGCCGGGCGATGACGGTGGATTGCCGCACCCGCTCGCCGATCGACTGGATCGAGCACGACAGCTCTTCCGTCGCGGCGGCGACGGTCTGCACGTTGGCGGCGGTGGCGTCGGCCGCCGCGACCACGGCGTTTGATTGCTGGGTGGTTTCATGGGCCACGGCGGCCATCTGGTCAGCCGCGGCGCGCATGTCCGCCCCGGCCGAGGTGACCTCGCCCAACGCCTGACCGACCTTGGCGCCGAACTCGCCGATCAGTTTATCCACTGTTTCCGCCCGTCGCTCCTTAGCTTTGGCCTCATCGGCATGCGCAGCTTCGAGCGCGTGCTGGCGGGCCGCGCGGTCGCGGAAGACTTGCAACGCTTGCGCCATGGCGCCGATCTCGTCGCGGCGGTCGGCGTCGGGAATGGCGATGCTGGTGTCGCCCTCCGCCAGCCGGCCCATGGACTGGGTCAGCGCCACCACCGGCCGGCTGATGGCGTGGGCGACGGCGATGCTGACCAGCAGCGCCGCGGCGGCGGATATCGCCGCCAGCACGATGAAGGTCCACATGGCGCGGTCCAGTTCGCCGATGGCGAAATCTCCGGCGGCGTCGCTGACCTTTTCCGTGCCGCGGCCCATGTCGGCCACCGCCGCGGCCAGCAAATCAAACTCCTGATCGGCGTTGACCAAGAAGATCAGGGCTGTAGCGGAATCAATGCCCAGCATGTCGACAAACTGCGCCGTGGCGTCGCCGTAGGATTTCAACCGCGCCTTTATCGCGGCTTTCACCGCCGCCGCGTTGTCGCCAGCCGCCAACTTGGCGAACACCGATAGGGATTCCGGCGATAGCGCCACGCCGCGCACTCGGTCGAACGCCGCCGCCACCTTCTTAAAATCCGCCTGGGCGGCGTCGATACGCTTTTGCAGCGCCGCCGCGTCGCTAACGTTGGCGGCGAAGCCGCTCAGTCGGTAAAGCGACGCATGATAGCTGGTCACGGCTAGCTGAAACGCCGCAATGGCGCGTTGATCGGCGAAGACGTCGTCGCCGAGCACCCGCAAGCTTTCCTTCTGTCGCATCATTGTCAGCCCGCCAACCACGGCGATCACCGCAATCAAGGCGACGGCGATGGCCGGCGATAGCAGCACTTTTGGCAGAATGCGCCAATTGGCGAGATTCATGTCAGCCTCCTTCAAGAGGGCGCGCAAGTTCCCCGACCGTCCGCTCAAACTAAGAGCGGGCGGAATCGCCGCAGTTCTTGAAAGACGGACGGCCGGGGATGTCTCGGCGCAATTATTTCTTGTAGACGCCGACGCCGCAAACGCCGCCAGTGGCGACCTTGGAGACATACGAAGACTTGGCTTCAATTTTCTTGGTGGTGGGGTTGGCCCACTTATAGTCCACCCACCCCGTGCCGGCGGCGGCGCCGACCTTCAGCATTTCAGCGACGAATTCCTTGCCGTCGCTGTCCTTCACCGCCTTCAGGCTCTTGCCCACCAGCGCCGGGTTGCCGCCGTGCGCGGTGACGATCCCTTCCGTGTCGAGACAGAACACATAAAGGTCGCGATCAACGTAAGCGCCTTTCGGATCGCTGAAGTCCTTAAACGCGTCAACCCCCGCCTTGGCGAGATGATCAAGCGCCTTGGCGGACAACGCCTGCGCTTCCGCCGGCGTGCCGACGTCCTGGGCGAAGGCCGGAGCGCCCATCAAAGCCGCAACCACGGTCAGACCGGCGAAAAGACGGAGATTCATGCGTGCACCCTTCTTTTATTTCGCAGACGCTTGATTTTTTTGACGCGCGTCCGCGAGCGATTCCCCCAGGACCCAATTTACGGGCATTGCTTGTCATTGAATTGTAATGCAATCCAACTGTGCCCTTCGCGGTCATATTAAAACGACGTTCCAACGGATGCCAACTATTTGATACTAATATCCTACTTGACACTAATAAAAACTGCATTTTCATAAAATGCCGTCGCACTCGTTGGCCTAAAACAGAAAAGGCGCCGCAAAAACGACGCCTTTCTGCATAACTGGTAATTTCATTATTCTGTGGTTAGAATGAAGAGCTAGATTCAAGCAAGAAAGCAGCTTCGTCCGGCGTCGTATCGCGGCTGAGCGCAATGTTGCGATGCGGAAAGCGACCGAATCGGAGGATAATTTCACGATGCCGCGCCGCAGCATCCACCGCTTCCGGTTTTGGGCATCGCTCAGCGATCAACCGAACCGCAGCATCCTGACTATCTATGTCTTCATGATGCATGAACGGCAGATAAAGGAACAACCTTTCATCCTCATCGCATTCGAGATCATAGCCTTCCCGCAGCGCCTTGATCGCCACTTGGCGCGCCCTGTCGTCGGTGGCGAAAGCCCGCGCCTGACCACGAAAACAGTTGCGCGGCGCCTGATCCAACAGAATGCACAACGCCAGGGCCCCGTCGACGTCGTCCGCCCAGTCATCGAAATCGCCGTTGGCGGCGCGCTCGTAATGCTCCAGCAGGGTGTCGCGAACAAGCTGGTCGAAGGTGGGGCGGGCGTTGAACCAATAGGGCTTGCAGGCTTCGTCGAACCAGAAATCGACGATTTCATCCATCAGGCGAGCGGTCATGGGGGGTCAAGCTCCGTCAGAGGGTAAGCCGGCTGGGGGGCAGCCAGTCGAAATCGCAAAGCTGTTCAAAACTGTAGGGGCAATCTTGCGGGATGGCCGCCGCGGCTTCGCTATAGGCTTCCAGTCCGATCACGGCAAGCCGGCGCCCATCCTGCCAAGCGTTACACAGCATTTCCTCCGCCCGCGCGGGAGTCTTAAGGCTGGGGCTGGCGCGTAAGCGCCGCGCCAAATGAGCGCGATGTTTAGCGACGCTCGCTTTCCAACCGCGACGCGGCCAAGGCGACGGCGAATACTCCAGCTTCAGCAGATGCTCGATAATGCGCGCGAGAGCGGATTCGACGGCATGCGCTTGTTCCGATCCCATGTCCTCAATCTCTTCCGCCAGATGCGCCAAATCCACGTCGGGCAGGTTGATGCGCAACTCCGCCGCCCGGCGCAAAGCCGCCGCCTGCGCCAGCGCCCAAGCGTGGAAGTCCTGATCGTAAAGATCTCTCATAGGGCGTTGGCCCTCCCATCCGGCCACCACTCAAAATCACAAAGTTGCTCAAGGCTGTAGGGACAATCCTGGGGGATGGACGCCGCAGCGTCCGGTTCGCCCTGATCGATCAAACCCTCATACGCCAGCCGGCGCCCATCTCGCCAAGCGTCAACGAGCATTTCCGCCAAACACTGTGGATTCCTAAGGGATGAACTGCGCTTCAGGCGCTTTTGAAGATCAGTTCGCTGATTGCGCACCGTCCGCCGCCACGTCGCCCTCGGACGATCAGCCGGCGAATACTCCAGCTTCAGCAGATGCTCGATGATGCGCATTAAGGCGGATTCGACGGCATGCGCTTGTTCCGATCCCATGTCCTCGATCTCTTCCGCCAAGTGCTCAATATCCACGTCCGGCAGGTTGATGCGCAACTCCGCCGCCCGGCGCAAAGCCGCCGCCTGCGCCAGCGCCCAAGCGTGGAAGTCCTGATCGTATAGCGTCGACATCGGCGAAAACCCTGGGGTGGGGTTAATGATCGGCCCACCAACAATAAACCATGCGCGCACAAAAACAAACGGGGCGCTCCACATTCATGGAGCGCCCCGCTTCACCTCATCGCTTTGTCAGCGGCTCAGTGCACCTTGCTCCAGAGCTGGCGCTTGGAGGCGTACATCAAACCGGCAAAGACGATCAGGAACAAGATCACCTTAATGCCCATCGACTTGCGGGCTTCCAAATGCGGCTCGGCGACGAAGGTCAAGAACGTCGCGACGTCCTTGGCCTGCTGCGCCGCCGTGTTCGGCGTGCCGTCGGCGTACTCAATGCCGCCGTCCGACAGGATGTTGGGCATGCCCACCTGATGGCCGGGGAAGTACTCGTTGTAGTACATGCCGTCCTGAACGACGACGCCGGCGGGAACTTCGTCCTTAAAGCCGGTCAGGAAGGCGTAGAGGTAATCCTCGCCGCCAACCCGCGCCTTGGCGATCAACGACAGGTCAGGGGGCAGCGCGCCATTGTTGGACGCGCGGGCCGCCTGGTCGTTGGGGAACGGGCTGGGGAAACGGTCGGCCGGCACGGCGGCGCGGTCGAACATTTCGCCGGCGTCGTTCGGGCCGTCCTTCACCTGATACTCGGCCGCGATTTCCTTAAGCTGATCGGCGGTGTAGCCGATGCCGGCCAAGGTGCGGATGGGCACAAGGCGCATGGAGTGGCAGGTGGCGCAGATGGTCTTGTAGACCTGGAAACCGCGCTGGGCCGCCGCTTTGTCGAACGTGCCGAACACGCCGCCATGCGACCAAGTCTGTTCGGGAATCTTCACGCCGCCGGAGGCTTGAGCGGCGCCCGTCAATCCCAGCGCCAGGGCCGCGGAAAGAATGGCTGTCTTCAACGCGCGCATTACGCCTTCTCCTTCTTCAGCACGGCTTCGGCGATGCTGGCGGGCAACTGGGGAACGGGTTCCAGCTTGCCCAGGACAGGCAACAGCACCAGGAAGTGGAAGAAATAATAGATGGTGCCGATACGGGCGATCAGCAGCCAAGAACCTTCGGCGGGCATGGCGCCGGCGTAGCCCAGCACCAAGCAATCAATCACCAGGATCCAGAAGAACTGGCGATAGATCGGACGGAACTTGCACGAGCGCACCTTGGAGGTGTCGAGCCACGGCAGCACGAACAGCACCGCGATGGCGCCGAACATCGCCAAAACGCCGCCCAGCTTGTCGGGAACCGCGCGCAGGATGGCGTAGAACGGCAGGAAGTACCATTCAGGCACAATGTGCGCCGGGGTGACCAACGGGTTCGCCGGGATGTAGTTGTCAGGGTGACCGAGGTAGTTCGGCGCGTAGAACACGAAGCCCATGTAGAAGATGAAGAACACGACGACCGCAAAGCCGTCCTTCAGCGTCACGTAGGGGTTGAACGGCACCGAATCCTGCGGGCCTTTGATGTCAATGCCCAACGGGTTGTTGGAGCCGCAGACGTGCAGGGCCGCGGTGTGCAGGATCACCACCGCCAAGATGACGAACGGCAGCAGGAAGTGCAGCGCGAAGAAGCGGTTCAGGGTCGGGTTATCGACCGAGAAGCCGCCCCACAGCCAAGTCACGATCGGATCGCCGACGATGGGGAACGCCGAGAACAGGTTGGTGATGACGGTGGCGCCCCAGAAGCTCATCTGGCCCCACGGCAGCACGTAGCCCATGAACGCGGTGGCCATCATCAGCAGCATGATGACGACGCCAAGCATCCACAAGATTTCCCGCGGCGCCTTGTACGAACCGTAGTACAGGCCGCGAAAGACGTGAATGAACACCGCGATGAAGAAGAACGACGCGCCGTTGGCGTGCAGATAACGCAGCAGCCAGCCGTAGTTGACGTCGCGCATGATGCGCTCGACGCTGTCGAACGCGATATGGGTGTTCGCGGCGTACTGCATCGCCAGCACGAGGCCGGTGGCGATCATGGTGATAAGCATCACGCCGGCGATGGCCCCGAACGCCCACAGATAGTTGACGTTCCGCGGCATCGGGTACTTGTTGTACTCGTGATCCAGCATCGAGAAGATCGGCAGACGGCTGTCGATCCACTTCACGACGGGATTAGAGAAGGTAACGGTGGTTCCGGTGGACATTTAGTTTTCTCCCGCGGGCCGAACGGCCGCTCAGCCGAGGCGAATGGCCGCGTCGCCGGTGAAGGCGTACGGCGGCACCGGCAGGTTCAACGGGGCCGGGCCCTTACGGATGCGGCCGGACGTGTCGTAGTGCGAGCCGTGGCAGGGGCAGAACCAGCCGCCGAACTCGCCGCGCGGATCGGTGGGCTTCTGCCCCAGCGGCACGCAGCCGAGGTGCGTGCAGATGCCGATCAGCACCAGCCATTCCGGCTTCTGCACGCGGCTGGCGTCGGTCTGCACTTCGCGCAGGTCGGACGCCGCGTCGTCCTTCTTCGCCTGTTCGATTTCCGCCGCGGTGCGGTGACGGATGAACACCGGCTTGCCGCGCCAGGTGACGGTGATCGACTGGCCCGGCGCGATCGCCTTGAGATCGACGTCGATAGAGGCCAGCGCCAGCGTGTCGGCCGCCGGGTTCATGGAGTCGATGAACGGCCAGACCGCGGCGGCGACGCCGACCGCGCCCACCGCACCGGTGGCGAGATAAAGAAAGTCGCGGCGGGAAGTTCCTTCACCGCCTCCGGGCGCTCCGTGGGCGCCCGCGCCGGACGGATGCGTGGTTTCAGCCATGGGTCAGCGTCTCCTTGAAGACTGGCGCTACGGCGCTGCGGCGCCGGGGACCGCTCGGCGCTGGGGACGCCTTGCGTTGATTTCTCGTTTATCGGCATGCCGGATTGGGACGCCGCCGTCGATGATATCGATCAACGCGTCTGGGCTTCCGTCACGAGGCTGCGGTATAACCCCGCACGCCGGACTTGAAAAGCGTTTACCGCGTCCCAACGACACGACAATGTGTCGCGCGTTGCAGCGCAGCATCAAGATCGGCCCTAGGACTGTCCGCCGGTCATACCATTGGGACGAAAGACACATGCGTTTGGCGCTTTTTCAGCCCGACATCCCGCAGAACGCCGGCACGCTGATGCGCGCCGCCGCCGCCTTGGGATTGCCGGTGGACATAATCGAACCCTGCGGCTTCATCCTTGATGATAAAAGATTGCGCCGAGCGGTTATGGACTACTACGAATTGCTCGATTTAACCAAGCACGCCTCTTGGGAGACATACCAGCGCGACCGCCCGCCGTCCCGAGTCGTTCTGTTGACGACGGCCGGCGACACCCCTTACGTTGACTTCGCCTTCCGCCCCGACGACACGCTGATGGTGGGGCGGGAGAGCGCCGGCGTCCCGGCCGACGTTCATGCGGCCGTCGACGCCCGACTGCTGATTCCGATGAAGCCGCCCGCCCGCTCGCTTAACGTCGCCGTCGCCGCGGCGATGGTTCTGGGCGAAGCCTTGCGCCAAACCAGTCAGTGGAGCCGCCCGTGAGCGCCGACCAAACTTCCGCCGATCAACGCAAAGCCGCCGCCGCCCGCTGGTTCCAAGATTTGCGCGACCGGATTTGCGCCGCCTTCGAAGCGGTGGAGGACGATTACGCCGGCGCCGCTTGGGCCGACCTGCCCGCCGGCCGCTTCGAACGCAAAAGCTGGACCCGCCCGGACCATACCGGCGGCGAAGGCGGCGGCGGCGTGATGTCTCTGATGAAGGGCCGGGTGTTTGAGAAGGTCGGCGTTAACATCTCGACCGTGCATGGAACCTTTTCCGACGAATTTCGCCGGCAAATCCCCGGCGCCGGCGACGACGGCCGCTTCTGGGCGGCGGGGATCAGCTTGGTGGCGCATATGCGCTCGCCGCTGGCGCCTGCCGTGCATATGAACACGCGCCACATCGTCACCTCGGGCGCGGCGTGGTTCGGCGGCGGGGCCGACCTGACGCCGATGGAGCCGGCGGAGGACGACGCCAAGACGTTCCACGCCGCGTTGAAAGCGGCCTGCGACGCGCATAACCCGGATTATCACCCGCGTTTTAAGGAATGGTGCGACCGGTACTTCTATCTGCCCCACCGCGACGAGCCGCGCGGCGCCGGCGGCATATTCTACGACCAGTTGGATAGCGGCGACTGGGACAAGGATTTCGCCTTCACCCGCGACGTCGGTCTGGCGTTCCTTGACGTCTATCCCGCCATCGTCCGCCGCCGCATGAACGCGCCGTGGACCGCCGAGCAGCGCGAGCGCCAACTGATCCGCCGCGGCCGCTACGTCGAATTCAATCTGCTCTACGACCGCGGCACGACCTTCGGGCTGAAAACCGGCGGCAATGTCGAAGCGATTCTGATGAGCCTGCCGCCCGAGGTGAAATGGCCCTGAGCACCTCCGCCTTTGCAGACCCGGAAGAACTCAAGGCCCGCGTTCTGCACCGCGACGGCGACGTTCTCGTCATCGATAAGCCCGCCGGACTGGCGGTGCATCAAGCGGGCCGCATCACCGATCACCTTGACCTTTATCTGCCCTGGCTGGCGGCGGAAGGGGAGCGCGCGCCCGGCCTCGCCCACCGGCTCGACCGCGACACCGCCGGCTGTCTGATGCTCGGACTCAACGACTGGGCGCTAAAAAGACTGGGCCAGTTATTCGCCGGCGGCTGGGTGGAGAAAACCTACTGGGCGGCGGCGGAAGGGATTCCTCCCCATTCGGAGGGGGAAATCGACCTGCCCTTGCTGAAAATCCGTAAACCCGGCGGCTTCGCCATCGTCGTCGATCCGACCGGCAAACCGGCGCGCAGCCGCTATCGCGTGCTGGGGACCGGCGGCGGGCTGTCATGGCTGGAACTGACGCCGCTGACCGGCCGCACCCACCAGCTGCGGGTGCACGCCGCGGCGCTGGGCTGTCCGCTGGCGGGTGAACCGTTTTACGGCCCGGTGAAGGGCGAATCCGGCAAAGGCGAACTCCACTTGTTGGCGCGCAGCGTCGGCTTCCGGCTGCGTAAAGAACAGGAAATGGTGGTGGTCACCGCCCCGGTTCCGCCGCACATGCAGGCGGCGCTGCGGCGTTGCGGCTGGAACGGCGCGGATTAGCCGCCTCCCAGCGGTCAAGCAGCGCCCCGGCGGCGCTCAAAACCATATCCGCGACGAAAATCAGCGTGACGGCGGCGCCCAGCGGCTGGCTGCGCGCCAAATCCCGCAACAGATCCCACACCGCGGCGGCTTGGCTGGCGATGTTCAGTCCCTCGACGATCATGGCGACCTCCTGTGCGCTGAAGCGGCGCGTTTGGCTATAATTATCTCAAATTTTAAACAAACGCAAGAAGATTGAAATGGGATTGGCGGCTTGCTATGCAGCCGACGCCGATTTCACGAAAGTTCGCCTCATGCCGCGCGTCGTCGCCGCCTTGTTGCTCAGCCTGCTGGGACCGCTGGCCGCCTTGGGGCCGCGCGGCCTGCCGGTTTGGCTCCTGCTGCTGGCGGGGGTTGCCGCTTGGGGGCTGATCGCCGCGCGTCGTCGCCCCGCTTGG
>CALGOL010000524.1 GCA_937960755.1 uncultured Azospirillum sp. | reverse complement strand
GCACGGCGGCGGAAGTCGCGCCGGTGGCGGCGGCCGCCGAACGGCGCGGCGTGGTGGTCAAGGTCGGTTTTAATCATCGCTTCCATCCGGCGCTGCGCAAGGCGCACGCGCTGTTTCAAGCCGGCGAGATCGGTCCGCCGATGTTCATCCGCGCCCGCTACGGCCACGGCGGCCGCGTCGGCTACGAACAGGAATGGCGCTGCGACAAGGAAGCGTCGGGCGGCGGCGAGCTGATCGACCAAGGGGCGCATCTGATCGACCTCAGCCGCTGGTTCCTCGGCGATCTGACCCTTGATTACGCGGCGTTGCCCACCTGCTATTGGAACATCGGCGTCGAGGACAACTGCTTCTTGGCGCTGCGCGGCGCCGGCGGAACCATCGCTTGGCTGCACGCCACTTGGACGGAATGGAAGAATACTTTCTGGTTCGAGGTGGCGGGGCGCGACGGCAAGCTGACCGTTGAGGGCCTGGGCGGCAGCTACGGCGTCGAACGGCTGACCTTGCACAAGATGCTGCCGGAGATGGGACCGCCGGAAACCACGACGTGGGAGTATCCCTTTCCCGACCGTTCGTGGGAGGCGGAGTTCGACGATTTCATCCGGGCGGCGGCGGGCGGCGGGCGGGCGAGCGGCGACATCCGCGACGCCTGCGCCATGCTCGAACTGATCGATCAAGCCTATAGCCGGAATCCTCAGCCATGATTATCACCCGCAGTCCGTTGCGCGTCACGCTGGGCGGCGGCGGCACCGATTTACCGTCATACTACCTGCAAAACGAAGGCTTCCTGGTGGCCGCGGCCATCGACAAATACGTCTACATCACGTTGCATCAGACCTTTGTCGAGGATTTGATCGTCAAGTACTCGCAGATGGAGCGGGTTCCCGCCGCGGCGGACCTCAAGCATCCCATCGTCCGCGAAGCGTTCCGGCTGGTCGGGCTGGAAGGACGCTATTTAGAAATCACCAGCATGGCCGACATCCCGGCCGGCACCGGCCTCGGCTCGTCGGGCAGCTTCACCACCGCGCTGCTGAAGGCGCTGCACACCCATCAGCGCAATCTCGTCCACCCCCGCGAGTTGGCGGAGGAAGCCTGTCATATTGAAATTGATCGGTTGGAGCAGCCTATCGGCAAGCAAGATCAATATATTGCGGCTTTTGGCGGATTAACCTGCTTTCACTTTAAAAAAGATGGAAGCATTGATGCGTGGCCTCTGCGAATTTGTGAGGAAACAAGAAATAATCTTGAAGATGGGTTAGTTCTATTTTTTACTGGTTACTCGAGATCCGCGTCTGAAATCCTGCAAGACCAGGACAAGAGAACCCGCGGCGACGATCTCAGCATGATTGATAATCTGCACTACACCAAAGAACTTGGGTATCGCAGCGCTGAAGCCTTGGAGAGCGGGCGGCTGCGCGACTTCGGCTTGTTGATGCATGAACACTGGGAACACAAGAAAAACCGTTCCGGCGGCATGTCCAATCCGACGATCAATGAATGGTATGATCTCGCCATGCGCAACGGAGCGGTCGGCGGCAAACTGATCGGGGCCGGCGGCGGCGGCTTCTTGATGTTCTACACCGAAGAAAAGGCCCGTTTGCGCCACGCGATGATGGCGGCGAACCTGCGGGAGGTGCGTTTCCGCTTCGACTTCGAGGGGTCGAAGGTGGTTGTTCAGTAATGTCCCCCCCGATCATGCCTCCGGTGGCGATTCTGGCCGGCGGCCTCGCCACCCGCATGGGGGAATACACCCGCAACACGCCCAAGGCGTTGCTGACGGTGGCGGGAGAGCCGTTCATCGCCCATCAACTCCGCCTGCTGGCCCGCGAAGGTTTTCGCCGGGTGGTGCTGTGCCTCGGTCACCTCGGTCGGCAGGTCGAGGATTTTGTCGGCGACGGCCGCCGCTTCGGCCTTGATTATGTGGCCGCGTCTTATGACGGCGAGCGCTTGCTCGGCACCGGCGGGGCGCTGCGCCGGGCGCTGCCGCTGCTGGGGCCGCGTTTTTTCGTTCTGTACGGCGACAGCTATCTCGACATTCCAATGGCCCCCGCGGCGGCGGCTTTCGCCGGCGCCGGCCTGCCCGCGCTGATGACGGTGATGCGCAACGAAGGGCGCTGGGACGCCAGCAACGCCGTCTACGTCGACGGCCGGGTGACGGTTTACGACAAAAAACAGCCGCGGCCGGACATGCTGTATATCGACTACGGCCTGGGCGCGCTCGACGCCGCCGTTTTGGCGGATCGCCCGGCCGATATTGCCTTCGATCTGGCCGAGGTTTATACCGCACTGGCGCAAGACGGCTTGCTTGCCGGTTATGTGGTGGAAACCCGCTTTTATGAAATCGGCTCCCCGGCCGGGCTAAAAGAAACCGACGCTTATCTGCGGAGCAGGAAATGACCGTCACACCCTATACCGCCGCTTATATGGACGAAGTGGCGGCTGTCGCGCGCGGCCTGGATCTGAGCGAGATCGACGCCATGATAAAGATCGTCGCCGGGTTGCGGCGGACGGGCGGACGGCTGTTTTTTTTGGGCGTCGGCGGCGGCGCCGGCAATTGCGGCCACGCCGTCAATGATTTCCGCAAGATCTGCGGCATTGAGGCTTATGCGCCCACCGACAACGTCTCGGAACTGACCGCCCGCACCAACGATCAGGGTTGGGAGAACGTCTTCTCCGAATGGCTGAAAGTGAGCCGCCTGAACGACAAGGATGCCGTGTTCGTGTTCTCCGTCGGCGGCGGCGACGCGGCGCGCAACATCAGCGCCAATCTGGTCGCCGCCTTGCGGTACGCCAAGACGATGGGCGCCGCGATTATCGGCGTCGTCGGCCGCGACGGCGGTTTCACCCGCGAAACGGCGGACGCTTGCGTCGTCGTGCCGACCGTCAACCCGGAAACGGTGACGCCGCACGCCGAAGCCTTTCAGGCGGTGGTCTGGCATTTAATGGTCAGCCATCCCGACTTGAAGCAAAATGACATGAAGTGGGAAGCTGCGGTCCGATGATTCGGCCGGCGGTTTTTCTTGATCGCGACGGCGTCCTGAACGAGGACGTTTTCTATCCGCATACCGGCGAATGGGAAGCGCCGCTGGCCCCGGAGGACATGCGATTGCGCCCCGGCGTCGCCGCCGCCCTCGCCCGCCTTGACGAGGCGGGCTACGCCCTGGCGCTGGTGTCCAATCAGGCGGGCTACGCCAAAGGAAAAACCTCGCTGGAAGCCCTCTGGGCGACCCACCGGCGGCTCTTGGCGCTTTTGGCGCCGATCGCCTTCGCCGATTGCCGTTATTCTTTTTCCCATCCCGACGGTCTGGTTCCGGGCTTCTCCGGCCCGTCCGTCGACCGCAAGCCCAGCCCCTATCCGTTGCTCGTCGCCGCCGCCCAGCATGGCTTTGATCTGACCCGGTCGTGGATGGTCGGCGACCGCGACACCGACATCGTTTGCGGCCGCGCCGCCGGCGTCCACACGGTGCAGGTGGCCAATCCGCATGCCGGCGACAAAGCCGGAAGCGCCGTCCCCGACTATCGCGTCGCCGATCTGGCGGCGGCGGCCGACGTCATTCTGCGGCAAGCGGCGGAGCGCGCCTGATGGGCGGCGCCGCGCCGGC